>PQAP01000179.1:0-1145 GCA_003105265.1 candidate division GN15 bacterium
TCGACCGCGTGTTTGCTGGCGCAGTAGACATTGCCACCGGGGTAGACCTCGTGCCCGGCGATCGAGCCGATATTGATAATATGCCCGCGGCCCCGGGCCACCATCCCCGGAATCACCGCGCGGCTGACATAGAGGAGCCCTTTGACGTTGGTGTCGATCATCTCCTCCCAGTCCTGGAGCTTGCCTTCGTGCAGCTTGTCCAGCCCCCGGCTCAGCCCGGCGTTGTTGACGAGCAGGTCGATCTCCTGCCACTCTTTGGGAAGTTGCCCGATAGCGGCTTCCACCGCCGGTTGATTGCGCACATCGAGTTCAATCAGGTGAACGGGGGTGCGCAGTTCTGATTGCAGTTTTCTCAGCCGGTCGATCCGCCGGGCGGCGAGGATGAGTTTGCAGCCGGATGCGGCCAGAAGCCGGGCGGTGGCTTCGCCGATACCGGACGAAGCGCCAGTAACGAGAGCGATTTTGTCCTTCATGTGTGTCAATTCCAATCTCCAGAATAGCCAGTCAGCGGGCAATCTATTGGCGACAGAATGCGAAGTCAATGAAGAGGATGGATCTACCTCAGCCGTCATAGTACGGAATAGTGCTGAGAGGTCTTTGGGAAGCTCCAGGCCCGGATCGGCAGAACAGTAGCATGCGGCACCTTTCGGACGGAACGAGGTATAAGCATCCGATGTGGATAACTCAGCCATACTTCCGGCGAGGGTCCCGAAGGACCGTTCCGGCTTTGGGGCGGCATGTTCGATATATGGGCAGTCGCCCATAATCCGAGCAGGTCGCGGAGGCATATATGCAGAAGATGTCAGAACGCGGGATATTAAGTTGTTATACGACAACAACATAATATCCGCAAATTGCGGAGTTTGACAATGGCCCGTTGGCATGGTCTTCGCAGTACTTCCAGCAGACAGCTTGAGTATTTCTGTGAAACGTCCGATAAGTAGAGTATGGCTGCAGGCCTACTCCGCTCAGAGGACTGAGAGGACCTGAGGAAGCGGCCATGTCGACAGGAAAGAAGAAAGTAACAGGGTTGCCCCGGAAGACGTATTGGCACCTGTACAGTTTGCAGAATGTTGAAGGTGACAAGCTGATCAGGATCGTGAACAAGATCCTCAAACGCGAGTATGTACTGATCAAATAAGCCG
>PQAP01000179.1:1303-3308 GCA_003105265.1 candidate division GN15 bacterium
GTTTGGTTCGCGCTGGATCACAGCGGGATATTCAAACAGCTACATATTAGAAAAGCATGGTTCTATTCCATCCCGGCGGTGGTCGTGGTGCTTTTGTTTGTGACGCTCTTCTCGATGTCGGCGCTGTTCGGCGACCGCGTCAATGAAGACGAGCTGGCCCGTCTGCGCGCCGAAAACCTCTCGCTTCAGGAAAAGTACGACAAACTTCGGGCGACCGTCACCGATGTCGGCAACAAGTTCGATGAGTTGGTTCAGAAGGAACTGGCGATCAGGTCGCTGTTCAATCTGCCGGAAGTGAGCGGCGAGGAACGCCAGCTCGGGACCGGCGGTCCGATGTCGGCGAGTATGTTCTCGATGTCGGCGGTTGGCCGGACGGCGGCGGTGACCGAAGCGGAACTGGACCGGTTGGTAAAGCTGTCTCAGTTTGAAACGGAGCGGTATCAGGAGATCGAGGGGGCGCTGGTCGGGTTGAAAGACAAGCTGGCGCATACGCCATCGATCTGGCCGACTCGCGGCTGGGCGATGCGCGGGTTCGGGATGCAGAATGACCCGTTCACCGGTTACCCTGAAATGCACCGGGGTATCGATATCTCCAACGCCATCGGCACGCCAGTGGTGGCCACTGCGATCGGGCGCGTGATTTACGCCGGTTATGACCCGGGCGGGCTGGGGAATCTGGTAGCGATCGATCACGGTTTCGGTTATGTCACGCGGTACGGGCACATGTCCAAGCTGCTGGTCAAGAACGGGCAGGCGGTGACTCGCGGCACGGTGATCGGGCTGATGGGCTCTACCGGCTATTCGACCGGCAGCCATGTGCACTATGAAGTGTACCGGAATGGGCGACCGCTGAATCCCCGCGATTTTATGTTGAACCAGCAATAGGTGCAGTGCTGCAAGATGTTAGGAACAGCCGCCTTCGGGCGGCTTTTCTTTTGCCCGCGACTGAACTTGCCGGTACGGAGTCGGCATGACGGGATGGAAACATTGCCCTGACGACGGCAGTTTAGGTATCATGAATGACAACGCTGATAGAGTGCTCATTGAGGTAAGGTAAGATGGCTGCGGATACCAAGCTTTCATTGCGAATCCATGGCATGCACTGCGCCTCCTGTGTCTCTACCGTGGAGAACGGGTTGGCGCGGCTGGACGGTATGCAGTCAGCGAGCGTGAACCTGGCGACTGCCTCGGCGGTCGTGCAATTCGATCGCGACAAATTGTCGCAGGATCGCATAATCGGCGCAGTCAGCGAACTGGGGTATTCCGCGTCGGTCGGTCAGGACGATATCCTGAAAGCCAACGCCGAGGAACTGGCGACGGCGCGAAAGCAGTTCTTCCTGTCACTGGTATTCTCGGGACCGCTGTTTATTATCGCCATGTGGCCAATGCTTCTGGGACATCATGGCGAGGCGATTGTCTCGCCGAGATCCGACGCTCTCTTTCAGGGACTGCTTGCGGCCGGAGCGCTGTTCTGGGCGGGGCGATCGATACTCGCGGACGCACTGAAGCAGGCGCGTCATGGGCGCGCCAACATGAACTCGCTGATCGCGATGGGGACCCTGGCCGCGTTCTTCTGGAGTGTTTACGCGAGCGTCCGCATCTGGGGCGGTATTCAGAAGCCGCTCTATTTCGAATCGGCGGCAGTGATTATCACGCTGATTTTGCTCGGACGGCTGCTGGAAGCGCACGCCAAAGGGAAAGCCGGGGAGGCGATCGGTGCCCTGATGAACCTTCGACCGGCCAAGGCGCTGGCAGTTTTCAATAACGCCGAATACGAACTCGATGCCGCTACGGTCAGACCCGGCATGATGCTCAAGATTCGTCCCGGCGAACGGATCGCCGCCGACGGCAAGGTGACAGAGGGGAGTCCGGTGATCGACGAGTCTATGCTCACCGGTGAGTCGATGCCGGTGGAGAAGAATGTCGGCGCAACGGTGATCGGCGGTTCGCTCAACGGCAACACGCCGTTCGTGATGAAAGTGACGGCGGCCGGCGAGCAGAGTTA
>PQAP01000180.1 GCA_003105265.1 candidate division GN15 bacterium
CTGCCGACATCATCGCAGACGAATTACGCCGGCTTCGATGCCGCCCGCAAACTCGTGTATGTTCGTGATAACGGTAACACCATGGCGTGCGCTCTGGCGTTTCTGTCCAGCGGGACACCGCGCAATTTGCGCTCGATCAACAACCCGGCTGTGGTCTGGGATGGCTTCACCGTGAGCGAGGCATATGGCCAGTTGAACGAAACCAGCAACACCTCGGGCGCGACGCCCGATGATTGGTCCGCCCTTCTGACATTCGGCCAGAATACGCTCAACCCCAACGACACCGTCAAGTACCGAACGGCGTTTCTGTACTCGACCGCCGGCTCGGCCGGACTCAGCACGATACTGGGTCAGATCAACCCTACCACCTGCTGCGTCGGCACCACCGGCAACGTGAATATGTCCGGCATCGTCGATCTCGCTGATCTCAGCTCGCTGGTCAGCTATTTGACCGGCGGCGGTTACGTCCTCCCGTGCGTGCCGGAAGCCAACGTCAACAACGCCGGAATTGTTGACCTGGCCGATTTGAGTGCGTTGGTGAGCTACCTGACCGGCGGCGGATACGTCCTGCCGAATTGCCTGTAACCACCAATCGCCGACAAAACCCGAAGGGCGTCGAGCTAATGCTCGGCGCCCTTTTCGTTTTCAGTATGTCACGCGTTCACGGTTTGCAGTTGCGGCACGGGCTCAGGCCTTCCGCCAGCCCCTCTTCCCGCGTCGCAAATCGGCGAAAATGACCCGGTTTCAGATCGGTAACCGACTTGCACGACGGTCGGTGCAGACGAAAGGAGTGTTCGGTCGCGATATAATACGGCTCCGGCGCCCGTTTGATCGACCAGAGTCCGGCATGACGCGCCATCGCGCCCCGCTGGGCATTGAGTATCGACTTCACTTCCGGCCGCCCCAGATCGGCGTCCTCGAACAGGTACACGTACGCCATGCCGCTGTCGACGATCATCTTGTTTACCAGCAGCGTGTCATCCACATACAGATATCCCAGCAAACGCCCATATCGGTCACGCCGGTTCTTCCCGAACTCGATCCTTGCCGGTTTCCCCTGCGCCACATCGGCCAGCAGATACATCGCCTCGTCATGCAGCTTCTCCCCTTTCTCCGGCGTGTCCACCGACAGCAGCCGCAGCCGGTCGCCGCCGAGCAGTTCGACCGTGTCACCGTCGATCACCCGCTTCACCGTGAACCGGTCGCCCGGCTTCTTTTCCGGGCCTATTTTCTCAACGAGTCGAAACGATACAACCAGCGCCGCAACCACCACAATGAGGAGAAAGCCCCACAGTCGTTTCTTTCGTTTCGGTCGTTTACGCCACAGCGCCATCCACCCTCACTTCCGACCACCCGTTCCCGGTCGGCACGATTTCTATTAATGTTTCGACTTTGTTCTTCAACTCTTCAATATGCGTGATTGCTATGATCTGGGGAAAGCGCGGTTTCAATCCTGCCAGTCCCTGGTATATCAGTTCGCGCCGGCTTTCATCCTGAGAGCCGAACACCTCATCCAGAATCACCAGCGATCGCTCCAGCCCCGCCGATTCCGCCAGCGCCAGCGAGACCGCGAGCCGAAGGCACAGGTTCGCCAGATCGGTCTCGCCGCCGGAAAAACGGTCGATGCCGAAACTCTGCCCGTTGTCGGCGATGCTGATATTGTAGTCCTCGTCGAGTTCCATCACGGTGTAGCGTCCCGCCGTCATCTCATCCAGCAGTTCGCTTCCAATCTCGGCGAGCCGGGGCCTGATTCCTGCGACCAGCGTATGCTTGAGATCGCCGAATATCTTGGCCAGACGGTCGATTCGCGTGCGATGCGCGCGAACGTTTTTGAGTTCCTCCGCCAGTTGTCGAAGCTCACCCAGCCGACTTTCTGTCCTGCTCGCTTCCGCCGTCAGCAGATCTTTCGCGTGGGCTGCCTCCACATACCGGTCGTTGGCTGCCTTGGCGGCCGCGGTCGCCTGTTCCAGCTCCGCTTTGGACGCCGCAAACTGTCGCTCATCGAAGCCCACCGCGAGGCGCTGTTTGTCCAGTTCTTCCATGTGCGTTTGGGCGGCCGCGATCTCTGTCGCCAGACGCGCGAACGACTCTTCCACCACCGGCAGCCGTTTGAGCTGCCCGTCCGCCTCGGCAGTTTCGCGGCTGAGCTTTTCCAGCGCGGCCAAGCGGGACGACGCCTCCTGCCACGCTCTTTCATCGAACGACGTCTCGCCGATCTCCGCCAGCTGCCGCTCCAGCGACTGCACCCGTTCACCGAGCAATCCCCGCTGTGTCTCGGCCTGCTGTCGCTGCGACGTCGCCAGTTCCAGCGCTTGCTGCCGCGCGCGGCCCTGCTCAAGCAACGATTCTACCGACTTCACCTTCTCTTTCAGCGCCGCGCCCGCTTGCGCCGACTTGCGTTGATCCGTGTCGATCTTCAGCGCCTGCGATTCGATTTGAGCGAGCTCTTCTTCCAGATGCTTTCTGATACGTTCCATGTCCGAGCCGTATGGCCGCAGGCATCGGCTGCACACCGCTTCGCCGCCGAGCTTCGCGATCTGGGAAACGCTGTCACGGATTTTCTGCCCTTCCCGCTCCGCCTGCTTCTTCTGTTCGGACAGCGACAGGTACCGCTCCCGCTCCTTTTCCAGTTCGGTTCTGACCGCCTCAAGTTCTGTTGAACCGGGAGTCGGATGTTCAGCCAGTGACTTCTCAAGTTCAGTCAGACGCTTCACCAGTTCCTTGACCGTCTCTTCAACCCGGCTCAACTGCCCTTGCGAGTTTTCCAGTTCACCCCGGATTCGCTTTTGTGCCGCCGCCGATTCCCGTGCCTTCTCCATTTTCCGGACCTCGGTCCGCATCGACTCAAGCTGCTCGAGCTGCGGTCGGCTCTGCTCGACTTTGATCCTCAGCCGCTCCAGACCGGCCTTCTCCACCTTCAACTGTTCCGCCTGCCCGCTCAGGTGGCGATGCCCGGCGCGGGCCAGCTCCTGCTGCGCTTTAAGTTCGGAGCACAGCGCTTTCTTCCTCTCATGCTCCGCGTGACGGGCCTCGATTTGACCGAGTTTTTCCGCCTCCGACTCCCGTGCTCCGGTTGCCTGTCCAAGCTCCGTGGCGATAGCCCCGAGCCGCTCCCGCAGCCGCCTCAGCGCTGCCTCCATCTCGCCGGTCGGCGCCGCCTGCTTCTCCAGGAGCACGGCTTTTTCCGCATCCAGCCGGAGATCGGATTTGACCCGGTCGATCGCCCGATCCAGCCGGTCAATCCCCAGCATCGCCACTAAGTGCTCCCGCCGTTTGGCCGGCTGAAAACTGCTGAACGCATCGAGGTCCGACTGCCGCGCGTACACCGACGTCACGTAACCCCGCCAGTCCAGCCCCAGCAGCTTTTCAATGTATTGCTGCGTTTCCGTGCTCCCCACCACCGCCACTTCCCCCGCCCGCCGCAACTCGACTTCGAGCCGCTGGCCGGCGCCCACCAATCGCCGCGTGACCGCATGCTCCACGCCGCGCACCTCGAACCCCAGCGTCACTTCGCAGTATTCATCGGACCTCGCGAAGGTCGATTTCACTTCCGCCCGCGCCGAACGCGCCGCCTGCTGTCCATACAGCGCCCACGAGATCGCTTCCACCAGCGACGACTTCCCCGCCCCGTTCGGACCGATTATGCCGATCAGCGCATCCGGCAGCCGGAAAGCCGCGCGCCGCAGTACCCGGTAGTTGGTGATGTCGACCGAGATCAAACGCATGGCCCCAAGAATCCGGCTTTGAATCCGTCAAGTCAAGGCCCAACGGTCCGGCGAACGCGGCGCGCCGTCAAAAAGAGATACCGGTGATCGAAGGCAACGGGTGCGTGCTCCGTGAGACCTGCTCATGCTCCACGATTATCCAAACGAGGACTTCGGAGCACTCGATCACCGAACCCCAATCCGCACCGCCGGTGTCCGAAAGTACCGCATAGTCGGGAACAGAGCGCCAAAACAGAAAATACTTCCCACTTTTGTGTTGACATCTTGAAGGAAAATAATACCTTGTATCCGGAACGTGTGCGTGCTCGCTTGGGTCAGAGAGCCAAACATTGACTCACGTGGGCAGATTCTTCTTGTAAGCTGACAAGTCGTTAATGCTCTAGGCCGCGTGTCGTGGCTGGTTGAGGCATTGCGTCGAGTTTACTCCGCGGTTTCAATCGAAACAAGCCCGGCCCCTCGTTAACATCTTGTCCGTTCATGTCCTTGCTTCTATCCACTATTACTGCTCTTTACAACAGTAACGACAACCCTTTAGTGGATTATTTCAGGAGGTGACGATTCGTACGAACCTGAAATGAGCGTTTCAGAAGCACGAAAAGTTTTAGCATAGCTATGAAAATTTGGGAGTATCTCTCAGTACGACAGATCGGAACAGAATGCTCCTGACTCCAAGATAGGAATGAAATTGAACTCGAAGACTGATGTTATGATCTCACCATTCCCTAGACATACCGAGATTCGTGGCGGCGCCCGCATGGCCGGACTAAAGCCGGCTTGGGTGTTGGCCGAACATCAGAAAGCGAGTTTGCTTGTTCCTTTTTTAAGGAGGAATTAAATGTTGAAAAGACTGTTAACCGCGGTACTCGTTCTAGGCCTTATAATGGTCTTTAGCGGTACAGCATTTACTGAATCAAACAATGTGCCGAACACCCCGGAGGGCGGACGCACGCCGCAGCACAAGGTCTCCTTGGGCGGCGACTATCGTCCCCTGGGATACACGTCGGTCAACAAGGTGCCGATTGAAGGCGTCATCGACACGCGTCCGACGCGCGGCGCGATGCCTGCTCCGGCCAATGCTGACACGACTGAGTGCTACATCTTCGGTTGGGCGGACTGGGCCAATGCCTCGTTCTCGGTGTCGTTCGCTCGTCGGACGAACACGACATCGTACAACGAAATGGCTATGCGCTATAACGGTCCGTCTGCACCGAACACAGCTATCAAGCTGTATGGAGCATATAACTGGGTTCGGCGCGTCGTGGAAGGCGCTCCTGACAATGGCGTGATTAACGTCACTGTCAACGTGTACAACGCGGTTGCCGGTGAACCCGGTACGCTCGCGTACACGGAGAATTACGCTCTCCCGACCCACGGGACGACGTTTGACTATACGTACTTCCCGTTCACGAATCCCCCGGTGCTGGGTGGTGAATACTACATCGCCTTCACCATCGCCCCAACCAACCCGACTACCGATACCGTGGTCTGGACCTCTGACGATGCCGGTCATCCGTCAGGCGGTACGGCCACTATCACCGGACGGGGCCGTGTTCGGACGATTAGTGATGGACTGTGGAAGACGCTGCCGGTAGCCACCGGTACCACCTTGAACTGCAACTTTGATCAGCTGGCTGACTGGTGCCAGGTCTACACGAAGTGCGACTATCTCGCTTCCCCGCTGTACAACGTCTGGCTGTACACCTTCCCGAGCGGCGCTGCTCCGAGCGGCGGCCGTAAGATTGGTGCTGCCCAGCGCTTCGTGCCGATTGGCCCGGACACGGTGAAGACGATTTATGTCTATCACATGAACTACAACGTCTATTACGGCGGTGCTTTCTACACCCCGACCAGCACGAACGGCATCAAAGTGATGGTGTTCGGAGACAACGGCGGCAATCCGGATTATCTGTCCGGTCCTCTTGCTACCGTTACGCTGCCGGGCGGTCCCGGGCTCTTCCCGACCACGGGTCTGGGCACGGACGGCTGGAACGTGATTCCGGTCGACATGACGCCGTATAATGTCGTCGTCCGCGGACCGTACCATCTTGCGGTCGAGATGACGAGCGCCAACCCGGCCGACGGTCGTCTGCTGTTTGCTTATGCCGACGAAGATGACCCGACCGATCCTGCCTACGTTGAGACCTTCGGCGGCTCAGTCGAATACTCTGCCCCCGGCTCACCGTGGGAAAACACCGGCACGAGCCCGGATTGGCAGGCCCAGGTTGGCGGTGGCGAAGTTGGCTTCCTCATCGAAGGCGTAGTCTGCCACGACGAGTTCGCTCAGTGCGCCACAGTGTCTTCGTACTACTACGGTCCGACCCGCTGGCTGTACATGGACAACTGCCTCGATCCGGTTCACTACGGTACTCGTAACGGTATCGCCGGCAAAATGGTTGGCCAGATGATCAACCGCGTCGAGAAGATTCGGTTTGCCGTTGCCGACGAATTCACGTTCGACGGCTATCCGAATATCAACAGCAAGATCAAGGTCTCGGTCTGCGCGGTCGCCCCCGGCGGCAACGTCGGCTCCGTGCTCTGGACCAAGACTCTTGATGAAGCGCTCGGCGAAATCAACATGGCTGGGTGGACGGAAGTGGTAATCCCTGGTGGAGTGACGGCCATCAACGAGTTCTTTGTAACTCTTGAGCCGGTACTCACCCTAGACGGCGACACAGAGTGGCTGTACTTCGGTCGTGAGAGAGTTGGTGACGATCCGTCGATCACCGGCATCAAGAACGACGGTATGTACGTGAAGCTCTGCGCCGACGACCTCTGGTACCAGAACACGCCGGCCATCGGCGGCTCCGGTACCGACAATGCCACCATCGAAGCGGATATCTGCTCAGTTCCGCCCAATCGGTGGACATGCACAACTCCGACTGATTTCTACACGGCGACTGCTGACTTCCAGCGTACGAGCCATGCGCAGGTCGCGTTGTCCGACGCGTACTGCGATCTGACCCTGCGGTGGAAATACGTCGATCCGCTCTACAACATCACCACCAACCGTATCGGCAACTCCGGTCCGGTCGTGTATGATCACTATGTATTCAGCGGCTTCGGCGGCAGATGCCGTATTCTCGATCTCAACGACGGTTCCGTAGTCGGCGAAATGGCCGGCGCCGGTGCCCCGTATTATTTCCCGACCAGTGGTATGAACTGGACGCCCACCATCGCGACGGTCATGGTCGGTGGCACCCCGAAGCCGGTTATGTTCATCGGCGCCGGTGTGTCGACCGGTTACCGTGCGTTCTCGGCGTATGATCTCACCACCTGGGTTGGTACGGCCCCGAATGCTGTCCCGGCTCAGCTGTGGTCGATCAACCAGACCACATGGACCGCTCTCGGTTACACGCCGTTCCCGACCGGGCTTCCTGCCCATATCGGCAACACGTCGTGGACCAACCCGATCGTAACCAACATCGATGGCACCGACGTGGTGATTTTCAACACCAACGATCAGTACATCTGGTGTGCCAATGCGGCTACCGGCCAGAAGGTCTGGGGACCGATCGTCATCAACGGCCTTACCTACAAAGGTATGGCGTATCTTGACGGCTTCCTCTATGTGACCAACACTCCGCTGCTGCCGACCTATCCGATAGGCGACATCACGAAGTGGAACGCCAAGACGGGCGCCCCGGTGTGGGCACTGTCATCGGCTCCGGGCGGCGGCATGAGGGGATTGACGGTCGGCCAGGACTTCGGTAACGAAACCTTCGTCAGCGGTCTGGCCCTGTGGCCGAATGCGGCCGCTCCTGAAGTCTATGCCGTATCATCGACTCCTGAAGTCGACGATCCGAGCGGCGCCGTGGGCGGTATTCTCTATCGCATCAACGGCGTCAACGGCGCGGTGCTCGGCACCACGCTGACCAAGCATTATCGTCAGGACGGCGGTCTCACCACCATCGCTGATGTGATGGTCGACGCGACCACCCTGGTTATTGCAGGCGGCAGCCGCTGGGCGGCCAACGGCAACCAGCTCTTCGGTTACAACCGCTTCACCGGCGGTCAGAACTGGGAGGCCACTGAAGGTAATACGACCGACAACGGTCACCTCTATGACGGCTTGCTGACCTGCGAGGCCGGCGAAACCGATCTCGGGTTCGTCACCAACGTGGGCGGCTTCCTGGACTGCTTCAACCCGGTTACGGGCTCGATGTACTTCAGCCGTCGCTTCAATAACGCTGCCAACCGCGGCGGCGCCATCGGCGTCTCCAAGGAAGGCGATCTGCTCGTTGCCGACCGCAACGGCGCGATCTTCTGCCTGTCCAAGGGCGTCGATCGTCCGCGTCTGGAAATCATCGACTGGACCCCCGAAGGCAACACCTATGGTCCGCTGCCTTCGATTCCGTTGACGATTCCGAACGTGTTCTACAACAGCGGCTGCGCTCCGCTGGTTGGTACCATTACCTACTCGACCACGAGCAACGGTGCGACTCTTGGCGCCGCTCCTGCCTTCAAGGCGGCCAGCATTGCTGACCAGCTGACGCAGGAAAGCAACTCCAAGATGATGCTCGTCGCTCAGACCAACTTCATGGAATCCAGCACCCCGACGGCTCGTCCGGCCCTCAATTCTGCGGCCCTGGCGACTCCGCCGTTCTTCAATGTTGGAACCCAGGCCATCAACCTCAATCCCGGTGATACCGCCGGCTTTGATCTTGATGTCCACCAGAGCTTGGTCTATCGTGGTGAGAACGTCTTCTACGCGTGGTTCAACACGAACGACGAAGACTACTTCCTCGATTCCGCCGGCGCTACGAGGATTGATCCTCAGTTGCGCTGCATGATCGTGGGTGGCTGCTTGCTCGATACCGCCACGCTGCACTTCGGCGTGGGTGGTGCGAACCTGCAGTGGGTGCTTAACGTTCCGCGTATGGGACACTTCGGTGATACGGACAATCCGTTCGTCAGCATCGCCGGTAATACGGCCGACTTCTACGGCGGCTACTATATCTACGGTGTGAGCGAGAGACGTATCGCCATGAACACGCAGGATTGGTGGACCGGCTCGGGCGAAGCCCAGGCGTACAAATCGCTGCAGGGCGACCCGAACGAGTGCACCACTAACTGCAAGCCGGCGTTGCTGAGCGGCCAGACGGTTGGCCTCATCACGACGAACGGCGCCAGCTACGCTCCGTTAATCGGAAACGTTGTTTGCAGAACCTATCTGGATTCCGTTCAGATGTGGGCTCCTCTGGATACCCTGGGCGTCTATGGTACCTGGAACTGGAACAACACCTGGTTGACTGCCGGCACCTACAACAACGACTCTACCATGGGTCTTGAAGTGATCAGCCGCAGCATCGGCTTCATGGATCCGCCGTTCCCCGTCCTCAACTACGTGGTGGTGGACTTCATGAAGATCTTCATGCGCTATGCTGATGGTAAGCCGGTGCCGAATTGGAGAATGGGTGAGTGGATCGACTACGATCTCGGTGGCGATACCATTCTGTTCTGGCCCAGCTTGTCGGCCTGCGCGAGCGTTCCGACGGTCACGACCAGAACGACCGGTGCCTTCGGTACCATCAAGCTGCCGTATGGCGGTGGCTGCAATTCGGTGACCTATCCGACGATGAAGAACGCTTTGTCGCTGGAAGGCAACCAGTCGATGAACGCGAACGCCGCGGCTGTCCACGGCAACGCGTACTTCGATTCCGTCTACTATTACATGGGTCTCAATGTGACCAACTTCAGCCAGGGTCCGATGAGGACCGCTCCTGGCGACCAGCGGTCACATGACACCTGGATCAACCACAGCTTCGCGGATGCTTCGGACACGCTGCGGATGGCGATTGCCCACTACGGCAACCCGTCTCAGGCGAGCCCGCGCGATCCCAACAGCTTGACCGGTCCGCTGTCCATCCTGCTGAACAAGTGGGTGGGCATGAACCGCGGTGACGTTAACAATGACAACGCCCTCAACCTGGCCGATATCGTCTATCTGGCTGATTATGTTGGAACTAATCAGTTCGGTCCGATACCGTTCAAGCACTGCGGCGACGTCGATGCTAACGGCGCGGTCAACGGCGCTGACGTAACCTATTTGGTGAACTACTACTTCTTCTACGGCGATTGCCCGAAGTCGGAGTATATTTCCTACTAAGAGGTTCCGTCGGACCGTGTGGTCCTAAGACAGGAAGCGAGGTCGAAAGACCTCGCTTCTTTTTTGCCTTTCATTCGGCCCCCTCCCCGCGCCCGCTCGAATCGTTGCGCCGCCGCCGCAAACGCGTATCTTAGTCCCGTGACTACCGCCGGAAACAGCTCGCCGAACGGATTCGACAGGGATGTCCATGCCCTGTCGCCGCTGCTGCTCGATCTGTTCATCATCGATGCCGTCTACCGTCACGGCGACCGGATCGCCTTCAGCTTGAGCTGCGAATACGATCGCGACCGCCGGCTGGCGCTGGTTGAGGATCGCCTGAAGACCGTCGGCTACCAGTACGAAAAACACCTGTCCGATTCCGGACCGATTTTGCTCGTGATCGACCGCAAGGCCCGCTTTCACATCCCGCCGACCAATCTCATCCTGTTCGCGCTGACCGCCCTCTCGGTCTATCTTGTGCCGGTGCTGTTTCGCTCCAACCTCGATCTCGCCGTCTTCCGGCAGCATCTTGCTTCCGGCGCCGGACTGCAGTTCACGCTGGCGCTCATGACGATTCTGGTCGTGCATGAAATGGGGCATTTTCTAACCGGTCGTCGCCGCGGCATCGTCACCTCGTGGCCGTATTTCATTCCGGCGCCGAACATCTTCGGCACCTTCGGCGCGGTTATCCGCTCGAAATCTCCCTTCTGGAATCGGCGCGACCTTCTCGAGCTTGGCGCGGCCGGGCCGATCGCCGGCTGGCTGGTCGCCATCGGCTGGCTGATTTACGGTCTAACCCAGTCGCACATCGCCCCGGTGGCCGGGCTGACCCCGTACGATTTCGGCGTCGTGCTGAAGGGGGAGTCGATTCTCATGCACCTGCTCAGCGGCTGGCTGGTTGGTCCCGCTCGTGACGGCACGGTGATTGTCCTCTCCGAATACGCTATCGCCGGATGGGCCGGGTTGCTCGTCACCGCGCTCAACCTCATTCCCATCGGGCAGCTCGACGGCGGCCACATCCTCTATGGGCTGATCGGACGCCGCCAGCACATCGTGGGTTGGCTGGCCATCGGCGCGCTCGCGGTACTTGGCTTCTTCTCTCCGGTCTGGTGGGTGTTTGCTGCGCTGGGGTTCATCTTCCGCGTGGAACATCCTGCTACGCTTGGCGACAGTCTGGCGCCGGGGAAGATGGCAGTGTCGATGGGAATTGTGGCGTTCGTGATTCTGGTACTGTCGTTTACACCGATACCGCTTCAGTAGCGGGTGACGGGAACAGGCACGTCGTGTCGACATCGCGGCCGTAGAGATCGACAAAACTGACGGCGCCCCGGCGCAGGACCTCAAGAAATGCATCGACCATCTCCGGATCGAACTGCTTTCCCCGATTGTCGACCAGTTCCGACACCGCAGTGGCCAGTTGAGCCCCCTTGCGGTACGGACGATCCGACATGATCGCATCGAACGTATCCACCACCGACAGCAGGCGCCCTTCGATCGGAATCTCCGTCCCTTTCAGCCCTTTCGGGTAGCCGGTACCGTCATACCGTTCGTGGTGAGAAATGATATATGGAATAGCCGGTTTGAACAGTTCGATCTCCCTGACAATGCGCACGCCGACCAGCGGATGATTGCGCATGATTTCCCGCTCCCGCTCGTCGAGCTGTTCCGGTTTGTTGAGAATGCTGTCCGGCACGCCGATCTTGCCGATGTCGTGAAGCATACAGCCGACCGTCATTGTCTCCATCTGTCGCTTGCTCCACCGCAGGTGCATGGCCACCTGTTCGGCCAGCTTGATGACGCGATCGGTATGACCGGCCGTGTACTTGTCTCGCGCTTCGACCGCGTTGGCCAGCGCTTTAATCGCCTGGATGAATGCCGAGCGCACATTCTGGTACAGCTTCTGGTTGACGATCGCCGACCCGGCGGCGTTGGTGAGTATTGCCAGCACGTCCATCTGGCCCGGATACAGACGTGCGAATCGCGTCGGCAGCAGCAGGTTGATCAGACCGTGGAGCCGGTTGCGAATGTAAATCGGGCTGGAGACAAGGGTCTGTTCCACCATGTTGTCCCCTTGCCTTCCCTGACAGGAACTGATTCTCGGCTCCAGCACTTTCTTACCGATGAACTCGGTAATCGTGCGTTCATCGAGAAGAATGTCCCGGCACTCATGCTGCTCCGGATCTTCGAGCCGCCGAATGACACGGCGCGTTTTCGGGTCGATCTCGATCAGGCCGGCCGCCACCGCGCGGAGTTCCGTCCGACAGGAACTGAGCACGGTCGCCAGATAGCGCTCATGATCGACGCCGACATTGACGCCGTTGGCGGCTTTCAGGAACTCCACCTGGCCGCGGAGATTGACGTTGTCGCGGGAGAGTTTCTGATGCGCCAGACCGCGCTTCACCGCCGCTCGGACTACCTCAAGCTTGAACGGCTTGACCAGCAGGTCGTACGCCCCCTTCTTCAGCACGGAGACTGCAGTCTGGACGGTCGGATAGGCCGTCATGAGAATTACCACCGTATCCGCCTGCGTCGCGTGCGCGGCTTCCAGTACCTCCACCCCGGAGATATCTCCCATGACCAGGTCGGTGAGCACCAGGTCGACCGGCTGGTCTTTGAGGTAGGCAATCGCCTTCTCGGCATCGGCAAAGGATTCGACGTCATAATCCTCGCCCGCCAGCGACTCCACGATGATTTCGCAGATATGTCGCTCGTCGTCGACAATCACGAGGCGCGGTTTTGAGGCGGGTACAATAGTCATGGCACTCAGGTGTTTCTGTTTCCCCAATGATTCGGCTGTTCGCGCCGATCCCTTATTCCGATGAGCAGCTTTGTATGATAATTGCGCTGGAGAAAAGTGTCCGATTATCGCTCAGCGATGAACCGGTCGGCGAGATACGATGAACGTACCAGCGGTCCTGAGAATACCGATCCGATCCCGGCGGCCTGCGCCAGGTCCCGGTATTCCTCAAACTCTTCCGGGAGAACATAGCGGGCGATTGGAAAGTGCGCAGACGATGGCGCAAGATACTGTCCGATTGTGAGCAGTGAAACACGACTCTCGGCCAGATCCCTGAACACCTGTTTCAGTTCTGCGACCGTTTCGCCAAGCCCTACCATAAGTCCGGATTTGATCAGAACTCGATCAAAGGCGCTCGCGGATCTCAAGAGCTCAAGAGACCGACGGTAATCCGCCCCCGGCCGCACCTGCTGATAGAGCCGGGGAACGGTTTCCACGTTGTGATTGAAGACGTCCGGTTTGGCCGCCATGACGACGCGCAATGATTCGGTGGAGCCGCGGAAATCAGGTGTCAGCACTTCGATGGTTGCTTTTGACAGCGCCGCGCGAACCGCGAGCACCGTCTCGGCAAAATGAGCGGCGCCGCCGTCGACCAGATCATCTCTCGTCACCGAGGTGATCACCACGTGGCGAAGATTCATGCGGCGGCAGGCCTCGGCGACCCGTCGCGGTTCCTCGGAATCGATCGGCGAGGGCCTGCCGGAATGTACATTGCAGAAGCTGCAGTTGCGGGTACAGCTCGGCCCCATAAGCAGAAAAACCGCCGTCCCCCGGGTGAAACACTCGCCCCGGTTCGGGCAGTTGGCCTCCTGGCAGACCGTGTTGAGCCGCAGATCGTTGAGAAGTCCGGACACCCGGTTGAATTCGGTACCGCCGAACGACTTAACTTTCAGCCACGGCGGTTTCCGCCGCGACAATGCATTCGGGCTTCTGTCGGGCGGGACCGGGCGGGGATCGATTTTCATGGCCAAGCTAACTCTTTTTGCTGCAACGAGTATCAAGTATATCCAAAATCGCACGATAATCAAGAGAAAGTATATACCCAACCGTCTCAAGGAGACACTGATGTTACTGCGACCCACTGCTCTGGCATTGTTGGTCCTGCTGCTCGGGACCTCATCCACGTTTTCCGGCTCACGGTCAACAGCGCAGTTGGAGCCGGTCGGCAGCGATATCAGACAACCGCTTCGTGTGAACTATGCCGCCTCGGCGGCCTCGGCCTGCACCACCGGAAGCGTTACTCAGTTGTTCTGGTATATCGAGCAGTGGGTGACCGGAAACGAATTGTACAAGGCGTACATTGATCCTGCAGTCGGTTGTCCGAATCCCTATCCGTTCACCATCAACGAAATCAATATGCCGATGCACTTCCGGAAAGCCACGACCATGATTGTCTCGGTCGACGTCGAAGATGTCGACGCCAGCAATCCGAGCTGCAAAGTGCCCGGCGTCATGCGCGCGCTCTCGAGCGACTATCAACTGACCATTCCGGCTTCCGGCGGCTACGATATCTGGATCCCGCTCGACACGCCGTTGGTGGTCAACGGTCCCTTCTACGCCGGCTTCTTCATCGGCACTGCGCTGGATACGGCCGTTAACGCCGCAATTTACACGGACACGACGCGCATCCTCTGTCGCTCCTGGAACATCTGGGATACGGCGGTTGGTTTTGTCGACCTTGCCAACAACAGCTTCTACAATTTCCCCGGACGACTGGCCATGGAAGTGAACGGCATTGCCGGTGGCAGCCCGTCCCAACCGGCGCCCCTGATTTCACTGCTATCGCCCGCCGGCGGCAGTCAGATTTTCGGTGCGACCACCGTCTGGGCCGCGGAAACCTCCGGCTCAACAATCATCGATTACGTGACGTTTGAATATGCCAACGGCGGCGCCTACACGGAGTTTGCGCGCGATTATGACGGCGACTCGCCGTTGCGCGACGGCGTGAATGCGGCCGCGCCGGGTTACGGTTTCAGCGCCAATTGGGATATCTCCGGCCTGCCTGAAGGAACGTACACGATCCGCGCCACTGTGTACGACTCGCTGGGACGAACCGCTTCGGCCACTGCCAGCGCCTATCTTGAACCGACGCCACCGACGCCCCGAATTACCTCTCCCGTAAACGGCGGCGACATCTGCCCGCCGCAGGGAATTCTCATGAACTGCGCCGATGCCAACATGCAGTATATCCAGGTATACCGGAACAACGCGACCATGACTTACTCGGCGGGACTGGTAGCCCTGGCTGAACATTCACTCGGTGACGCCAATGGCGTGCCCGGTGACGGCAACTATGCTGCCGCTGGCGAATTCGGTGACTACTATTGCGGACCTGCCGCCGGTGCGGTGCTGGCTAAACTCTGGTATGATCGCGGTTACACGAATATCATGAAGAGCGGCACAACGCTCCTGAGCATTACAAACGTCGCGGAGACCCTGGCCACGTTGTTCAGCACTCGCGCTCTCCACGGCACGCGGGACGAAGCGCTTTTCGCAGGACTGAAGACCTATGCCGCCAATCGAGGCAATGAATTCAATTTCGATTTTCAGCGCGTCCCGAGCTACTGGTCACTTCGCACCTGGATCGAGGACGAACGTCGCGGCGTCATCCTGGGTCTCAGCGGTACGCCCGGCCTGTATGTTGCGGTCAACGGATTCTCCGGTTGGATTCAGCCCGACAGCTCTCTGACCGTGTCGATATCCGATCCCATCTCCGGTACGATCCACGATGCCCTGTGCCGTTATCAACTCGGTTCCTGGAAACTCCAGATCGGCAGCGAATGGCATCCGGTCGACGTCATGATTTCCATGACCGCCAAGACGCTCGCTATCTCACGCCAGCTCGTCAACACGGATTACAGCGGTGAAGACGGATGGGGAGTCAACCTGCCCGCTACCGGCATGGTCGAAAATAATCTGTATTTCCTGCGCGCCACGGGACGTGACTCTTCCGGTTTCAGCGGCTCGACCGCCGTGCTGACCCGCTTCTCCTGCGCCGGTACCTATGTGGCCGGCGACTACAACAGCGATGGCTCCACCGACCTCGCTGACCTGTTCGTGCTGATCGATTTCATCGGCGGTACCGGATATGCCCCGGACGGTGGAGCCAGGCGAGCCGATGCCAATTGTGACAACTACGTCAATGTCGCTGACATCGTCTACTACATGAACTATCTGTTTGGAATCGCCGCGACTCCCTGCCGGTAGATTCCGACTGTCGATAAGTGAATGCGAAAGCCGCCTGAGAAGCATCTCAGGCGGCTTTTCTTCCGGCTACTTTCGGGCGGCCGAGGCCCGGATAGCCCGTTCGGCGATATCCGCCGATATCCCGCAGATCTCCGCCAGCGTTTTGATCGCCTCGTCAAGATGGGTGAGCCATTGCCGATCCGGGTATTTCAGGCGCAACTCGTCGATTACCTCGTCGGCGATCACCGCGATGTATTGTGCGTACTGCTGCCTTTTTCCCACCTGCAGGAACGGTATGACATACCGCTTCGCCAGATAGGACGCCAGCAGCAGCCCGACCGAGCCGAGTAGTCCCAGCCACGAATTACCCTGTATCGAGATTGAGTCCATTAAGATTCCTCCTTTCACAATGTTGGGTTGCAGTTACCAGTCCAATCGCCATGTGCTCTGCGCGGGAACGCGCACGCGCTGACGGAGAATCGTTCCGTCCTTGCGCGTGATGGTGAATTCATATTTTGTCTCCGACGGTAACAGCGAATCCGACGGAATCAGATCGATGGCGAAATACCCTGACGAATCGCTTGTCGCCGTCATGGCGAACGGTGACACCACGCGCTCGCCCGAACGCGCGACTCCCGACGGCAACATCGCCGAGACGACCGCCCCGTCCTCCGGCGTACCCGACACCGTATAGAGATGACCGTAGACTCGACACAACCATGGCGCCGTGGGCGTTCCGGGGTCAAACCGACAGCCGAACAGCGTATCGACACCCGCTCCGACGACCACAATCGTATCGAACGGCGGAAACAGATATCCCGTAGTGGCGGCAACAACCGTGTAGCTCGCGGCATTGAGATTGAACCCGACCACTCCCTCNGNGNNGGANTGCCCCGCNGCGANCAGGGCCGACTGATCGAGATTACGGACAGCGACATTCACTCCGGGGACCACGTCGTTCGAACCGGAATCCACGCAGACTATGGTGATGGAATATGCCCCTGAACCGACGCCTCCGCNGATTCCCGCTCTCAGGAATCCGACTAATGTGGTATCGTTNTCGAGGGCAGCGTCGAAACTGGAAAGGTCGACCACGAACGAATCGGTGGTAAGCGTTCGCGACGNCGAGTTCCAGCAATCCGTCCAGGCATTGCTATTGATCTCCGCCGAACCGATTGCGTTGGTCGAGATTTTGGCAGCCGATATGGCATCATCCACCAGAGCTACCGGTTTTCCGTCGCTGCACGTATCCCCTATCTTCACTCTCTCCGCGAATGTCGGCTCCAGAACGAACGAGAAAGTGAACGCCTGGTCCAGTCGCGCCGACGACGAGCCGTCAAGCGTGTCCACCGCGAGAATGACGCCGGCGTACGTGCCGCTTCGGGGTGATGGTCCGTCAATATCGGCTACATCCTCCAGCCAACGGTACAAGCGCCGTCCGCCCACGACGGCCGTCCTGATTTCTGCCGCCGAAGCGGTATACGCGGCTGCGTAAACCGAATCTCCCCACGGGCTGAAGATCATGACATAAAACGAGTCGGCAATAGCGAGATTTCCGATAGTGTCGGTTACAAAGAACGTGACGCAAAGCGAGTCTTCGCTCTGTCCCGCGCCGCCGTTATTGTTGACAATGGCTGTCGAACCATGAACTGCCGACGGGCTCACTGCGGCCGCAAGCAGAAAGCTCATCAGCCAGCGTCTGCAACGTGTCATCGTATTCACTTCCTTTCTCTTGTCGGGTGCTCCGGGCGAACGACATTCGTCGGCGACGTGACGGCGTGGCAGGGCCTGCCGACACCGTGTATGTTGCGTACATCGAGTAGACCACTGCGCCCGTACTGGTGCTGGTCCACGTGGCAGGCAATGCCGCCGTCGCGTTGTTGCTTCGCGCGATGGAACCGTAGGAATCGTAATAGATATTGACATAGGTGTTGCCGTCACCAAGAGCCACGCAATACCTCGTGCCGGAAGTCAGGGTCTGGGAAACGGTCGAAGTCGTGTACCAAACCGCACCGGCGCCCGTGAGCGCGACCGTGGCAGCCGGCGCCAGCCGGTTGACCGGCAATCTGGGCGAGCCATCGTCCATCGAATACGCGGCCAGACCGAGCGATTGCGTTCCGGAACCGCTCGATGCGTACACGGAGAAGCTCGTGATCGTCTCGCCCGCGCCGGCGACGTGTGTGTGGATATCATTGATGTCCGCTCGTGCCGTTCCGGGTATCGTCTGCGTTCCTCCCGCGCTCGTGCATCCGAATGTCGGATCGATCGTGACCGGATAGACTGCCGACTGCAGAAACTCCGGCGGCACAGTGATCGCCAAAACCGTGTCGATCCGGAGATCACACCAGACCGTCGTGCCGTTGGCGTCATGCGCGCTGGGGCGGTAGATATGAAATACCTTCCCGGTCCCATAAGCATCCCGAAGCGTGTCGTTGCCCGTGATCACATTCCAGTCGTGCCGACGCGACTGATGGTAGACCGCGTACGAGCCAACGACGGAATCCGGACGGACTGCCCCCTCCGCCCGCTCATCCTGGTTCAACTCTTCCTGATAGCAAAACAGCAGTTGACTCGCAACAATCGGGAACGAAAATCGATTCGAAGCCGGCTCCGAGTCAAGACATATCTCCCACTCCAAACCGCCGTCTTTCCGCTCGTAAAACAGCATTCGAGATCTGGCGCCGCACTCCCACCAGAGCCCTCGCTTGCCATCCACTACCATCTCGGCGACGGTATTCCGGACCGCGAAAGGTCCCGGCAGCCGGATAACGAGCGTGCACTCCTGCCACGCGGATATGCGCATTTCCGCGTTACCTCCTAGAACGGACGGATTCACGCTCGCGGTCAGACCCCTGACCCTGGCCTTATTCGACTCCGACCTCGGCGTCAGTCGAAACTCCGCGCTCGTGATCGGCCGCTCCGGTCTGGTGCTGTCGCGGGTGATTATGGTTTCACCTCGCACCGTTGAGAACGCGATGGCAAGGAGAAGTGCTATCCTACGCGCATTGCCGAGAGAGCACCCTATCATTTCCCTCTCCCCTCAGATTTCGCTTTCTTGCTAGGCGACGCAGCTTCTTTGTGGGTGGCCTTCTTCGCCAGCACTTCCTCCCGGACTTTGGCCAGCATCTTCCAGAACTCGGCCTGCTCCGACTCAGACCGAAACATCTTTGCTCTCATTTCCACCATTTTCAAGAAATCTCCCAGTTTGGCGTCCTCAGCCATCTTCTCGATGAGTTGCTTGTAACATGCACTGATGAGATCATCCAGCATTGTCACGTCTGCGGGCACTGGACGCGGTTCTTCTTTCTTTTTCCTGACCATCTTAATTCCCCATTTCCACGACCAGCAGGTCGACCGGCACTGCCGCTATACCGGACGAATCTCGCGCGATTCGAAAGCCGGTCGGCGATTCGGTCTCGACGACGAACGTAGCATCGGCAGTACGCGCTCGAGGAAACACGCGAGGCGCATTGATCGACGCCGGCAGATTGTTGCCGCGATGATCGAGCAATTCGCTGAACAGCACCTGCTGGGGACCGTCGCCGATATCGACCAGGCCGAACATCACGTTGGTGGCGCCATCGACCGATTCTGACGCAATGCACTCGATCTGCCCCACATTCGGCAGTCCCCACACCATGAAGTCCGGGACAAACCAGATCCGGCGCGCGGTCAGGCGATCTATTCCTGATATCATTATCATCTCCCTTAGCTGTGTGTTGGATGTGACGTCCCGGGAACAGGCGGACGGAACGCGCTCAGCAGTTCGGAACTTCTCGCCCTGTACCCCTCGGCCAGTTTCAGCCAGGCCAGCGCAACTCTGTCGGTTGCGCGACCGCTCGACAATTCCCGCGCGGCGGCGCTGTGGCAGACAATCTCGAGTGCCAGGTAGGTCGCGGCAGCGCTCAGGGTTTCGTCGGCGCTGAATTCGCGATCCGGATCGACTTCCCGCTCAACCCGGCTGTTCGCCTCGTTGACGGCCACAGCCAGGAACGATTCGTCGTAAGCCGCGAATACCGGCACAAAGTCGAGATAAACCGTCTCCCCCGAGGCCATTGTTCCCCCCACCGAACGTCGCAGCCCCGCCGTTTCATAATCCACGCTGTAATCCTCCCCCTCGCTATACACGTGCATCGGCACGTGCCACACCACCAGGGTTTGTCCAACCGAGATTGCCCCGCTGTCTTTGCAGTGCATGGTCGAGCGGACATAGTCAACGATGTAATCGAGATTCTCGACATAGACCGTGCCAAGAGAGCTGTCCGATGCTGCCACCACCGATCCGCGTGCGATCGGCGAGGCGGTAAGTATGTTGCCATCGATAGCGACCGTTATGGATTGGGATATCGGCTGAAGACTCTGTAGTGACTTTGCCTTCAGCGAGCCGGCTTCGATCGCACACCCCCAGAAGCGCACGGGCTGGCTGTCGCGCGGCGTCACCGGCAGATCTTCGACCCGTTCGGCAACCGCGTAGTTGGCGGCGAGGTAACTGCGCAGACGATCGACTGTAGTGTATGACATAGTTACCTCCTGAAAATGGCCTTAGTGATTTCGGAAATGCTGGTGACCTGCGTTCCGACCGGACCGTTCGTGAAGGCCGAGTTGACTTCGGCTTTCACCCAGAACAGATAATACCCGTTGACCGACTTCTTCTGCCAGTCAGGGGGGATGCTCACGTAGTCGTCCCACAAGATGACGCGCGCGGGCGTGGCGCCGAAATCGACAGCTCCGTTCGACGGAGTGAACGCCCGCCAGTTGGCGCCGTCCCAATAGCTGAGCACCACCGTCCCGCCAGTCCCTAGGGTAGACAGAAGCACCTGCAAATACCGAAACTGCTTCCCCATGCCCAGATACAACTGGTCTCCCTGATCTCTCAGCAGACAGGATGTTGCGGGGTGCAACATGTCGCCGGTAGCAGCATTCGCCGCAGCGCCGGTGATATCGACAATCGTCGCCGCCGCCTGGTTGTAGACGAGCACGCGCTCAAATTTCTTCGCCCGATTGTCCAGCGGCACCGGTGTCGTGAACTGGCCGGACCGCCGATCCGTGTACATCTGTATTTTCTGTGCGCCGGCCCAGTTCTCCAGATAGATCACGACCGGAATGCCGCCGCGAAAGAGGACCTGAGGGCTTTGCCCGACAATGTCGGCCATCGGCACTATCGCACCCCAGTTCACGCCGTCATACTCGCGATACGTGAAGTACGGGTTATTGAACACGACCGCGATTCTGCCGTCGTCGCTCACCGCAGCGTCGAAATCGACGCCGAACGTCTGCGTGGTGGTCGCGATCACTTCCTCATCCGACCATGGTCCGCCGCCGATCGGAAGTGAACGCTTGACGATCGACTGGCTGTTGTAGGTTGCGACAACGTGAACGCGATCCGACGTGATCAGCAGTTTGGAGTAAGCTATTACGTCACCGGTGGTGAGCTGTGTGCCCGGGTCGGCGGGCCCCGTCCCCCAGGTCGCGCCGTCATCCGACGATGACTTGACCTGAATATACCGGTTGGGCGCGGCACTGAGTGACCACGATACCCAGAGTTTTCCGGAGCTCTCGATACCCAGCGACGGCGCCGACGAGGAGCCGCCGTCGTATACGAGTATTCTGGAACCGGCCGTCCAGACGCCGTCGGCATATGTCAGCTTCTTGAAGGCAAGGTTACCGGTCGTCTGTTCGACGTAAGCAATGTACAGGTTCCCGGCATTATCCATCCTGGTGTCGAAAGCGTCATCGGCGGTGTCGCTAATGACCTCATACGGGCTCGACCACACTGCGAACGGTGAATCCGAATAACTCAATTTGATCTGTGTCGGCGAGGTCTGTATCAGCGCCACCGTGCGACCGGAAAACCGGCCGCCCGGCACCCTGAAGATCTTCTGGCCGACAGGCAGTCCGGCGGGGTCAAGGGCTGTTGATTCTGCGAGTTTCTTATGCATTGACTGTATCCATTGTGGTGAGGAGCCCCGCCGACGCGGAGCCCCTCGGTGAACGGTTAGAAGACCGTGTCGAGAACGACCGAGGCCTCCCTGACCAGTTTGGCATACGCCACTGCTTCGGTAATGACCGCTTCTTCAAACCGCTGTTCGATGATCTTGTCGTATTCAACCGACAGCGGCTGCGTGACGACCTCCTCGATCGCGAACCGGCTGTCGAGTCCGATCACCAGGTCGCTCGCCAGCTCATCCGATCGCACCAATGTCGCCCCGAGCGGACTGAACAATTCGCCGGACTGCTGAAACCGATACCCGGCCAGCGGATCCTTGAATTCGTTCAGCGTCAGGATCGTCTTGAGCTTGTCGATATGGCAGATCATCGTGGTCATCTCGAACGGCGCAAACTGTGACCAGAGCGTGATCAGATCGGCGTAAGTCAGATTGCCGGTCGAGGCGGCATTGATCACCGTGGCCGCATTGGCGTTGCCGTCGCCGTTCACGATGCAGTTCACTACCATGCCGATCTTGTCGGTCTGCATCTTGAAACCGATGTACCACAGCAGCACCCGGAACTGGGCGGTCGTGCGGTACCGCAGCGCCTTGTAGCTGGCGCGGAGAGCGAGACCGTAGTCGGCGACCGTGATTGCATGCGTCTGCTCGGTCACGAGCAAATGCGGAATCTCGGCGCCGTCGCCCACCGGCCGCAGCGAAAATTTCTTGTCGTTGGAAGTATCGATAAACAGCGGCGTGTACCGGTTGCTGGCGAGCGTGCTGCTGCTCGCGAGCAGCTTGCCGAGTTCGGGGCGCATCGCCTGCCCCCGCTTGATTTCCCGAAGCATGAACTCCGGCAGCAGCGAGGGCGCCTTCTGGTAGAACTGCTCGACCGTGGTCGGTATCCTGCCGGACAGCCGGATCCCCGCGAGCGCCAGTTGCCGTTCGAATGCGTCGAGCTGACTGTCAATCGGACTCGGGTCGTACTCGTCGCATTCAAGCAGCTCCGAGAGCGTCATGCCGCGGCTTTCGGCGTCGAGATACAGGTCGCGGTTCACTTCGATCTCCGAGGCCCGCGAAAAATCGACCGGCCCGCGGGCGCGCTCCTCCGTCTGCTCCGAGAGCTTGCGCGCCGCCGCCGAATTCAGAAAGTGCGTGAAGTCCATTGCCTTTCCCTCCTAATTGAGCAACAGCACGCAATCGGTCGTGCCGTTGACTTCGATGACGGTTCCCCGCGCGATATTGCCGCCGGCCGGATCGTACCCGGTCAGCACGGTCGCCTGCTTGATCGTTCCCGCCGTGCCGCCGATCACCCGGTTGCCTACCGACGGTATCGTGGCAGATACCGCGAGCCGGCAGATCCCGCCGATTTGCACGGTGGCGGTTCGCTTGCCGCTGTCGGCGTCGGTGAGCGTCAGCGCGATCAGTTTTCCCAGAAGTTGCCCGCCAACTGTGATCGGCCCGACTTCGTTACTCCCTGTCAGCATAACCGGCTGCCCCAGGTTCGTATCCTTGAGGTCATCAACGCCGGCCGTTTGGTGAATCTTGAAGGTCGCCAGTATCGGCGCGATCGTCTCAAGATTCTGGTCTCGAATAGTCATGTTCTTCTCCCATAAATCTTCTTGGTTGTCATGGAAATGACCGGGACTGCTTGAGCCGCACGATGACGGCGCCGTCCCCCGTGGTCGCTGCAAATCTCTGCGGTGTCTATTTGTAGACACTCATATCTGCCGCCCTGCCCCGCGCCATTGCTCCCGGCCGCAGACCGAAACTGGTCGGAAACATGTCGCGGAAACGCGCCGCCGTCTTTCGGTAACAGGCCACCAGCTCCTCGCCCGACATCCGGGAAAGCGTTTCCAGCGAGGTCAAGGCCACTTCGTACCCCTTGCCCGATCGATCCACTGCCGCCATTGCCTTCGCCATGCCCGCAATGCGACCTTCGTAGTCCTGCCGCAGCAGCGCCAGGTCTTCGCTTCTGGCCTGAGCGTCGCGAAGCTCCGGCTCGACTGATTCCAGCCAGGCAGCGAGACGATCAAAATCGATTTCCTCTGTTCGTTCGGCCGCGAGCATTTCCCGAAATGCCTTCGCCTGCTCGCCCATAGTTTCACTTCTTTCCACTGTTATCTCCCATGTGAGTGACCAGATGCTGCTCGATGCGGTCGAGCCGTGATTCGATCCCTCGGCTCAAATCGTAGAACTCGCTTTTGCTGACCGTCCCCTCTTTCAGGATTACCTCGAAGCCGACCAGTCTCTTGTCGAGCGCCTCTACCACGGCGTTCTCGGCTTTTGCCGCCAGCTCGACCTTGAGTGATTGGATGGTCATGAAGTAAGCGGCGGCCAGCGATACGACAATCACCAGCAGATTAATAACCTGGCTGTCAAACCGGATCTTCGCCGAGGGAAATTCCATTCGCGTCCCCCGCTCGCGCGCTGATTTCGCCGATTGTTGGTTAGCGTGCATGGCATCGGCTCCCGCCCGGTATAGCGACCCGAGGCACGCGGTAGGACAGATAGCGCTTCCGGCCGTTCAGAATCGACGGTCGTATGACTACCGTACCCAACCCGTTGTCGTCGGTGTCGATGACCACGGCGCTCCCTTCCGCGTGAATCCGGGTTGGAATGTCCTCGAACAGATCTGCCAACTGGCCTGGAAAAGATGAGTTCGCGCGCTGGCTCAGGTCTGCCACGAACCGCCGTCCCCGCATAAACGATTCGAGATTGAACCGGGCAATTAGAAATGTTCTTCCCGCCTCGGCACCCTCGCTCAGAAGCGCCCTTTCGCCGCTTATGACAAAGGCCGGCCGCTCATTATTAGTCGGGCAACTCTGTTCAGTCGGCTTCGGGCAGTACAGATAAGTGCGAATGTTGTCCGGCTGTTCTGTGGGACAGAGGATTTCCACCCCTCGCCGGGTGGCAAGCAGTCGGGCCGCCGAGTCAATTTCAGAACGCGGAATCTGACGGAACCGTATCGGTTGCACGCGATGGCGCGTATCGCCGTGCGCCGTGACCTGAGCGCCGGCCGAAGCGGGATAGACAAACAGAACCACTCGGCTCACCGGTCCGGATTCGCTGTGCAGGAATCTCTCAAGGGCCGCACGAGTGCAGCGCTCCTTGCCGCGCAATCCTACCAATCGCCCGTGAAAGACCGTCTCACCGCCATCGCCGGCCGCTTTCAGCCGCCCGAATATCTTCAGGTCTATTCGCCGGCCGTCATGTCGCCACGCCAGAGTCCCCTTGTCGGTGATTCGGAAACTGATGTCGATCCCGTCATAACTCGGCACCAGCGTGTATGTCTCGCGCTCGATCAGATCGTCAGGACGGCTGAGCGTCTCGAAAACCTCTATGCGATCATCGATCTCCTTGGCAATCGCGAGGTCTTTGGTCATCGACGTATCCGGCGTGGCGCCGCGGTAGACCAGCGATGTCTCCAGGACCTTTTGAACCTGACGGTAATTGAAGTGACACCGCTGGTCCCCGCCGTTAACGATATACGTTTCGAGCGGCAGGTGCCGGCACCGGCGAATGTCCTCGCCGCAGAGCGAACACTCCGGCAGGAGAAACGTGAATCCGATCGAGCATTCCTTGTAAATGCCGCCGTCGATCTGTTCGCGCAACCGCTCCGCTTCGTCGCCGTTTCTTAGCCAGTAGAAACTGCTCTTGATCCAGAGCCGGCCGTTTCGCTCGACCGTGTCGGCGTGGAATGTCCGGCCAATCGGCAGCGTATCCTTGCGGTGGCCGATCAGCACCGGCGAGTCGATCAGCAGTTCAACTAACCGCGGAAATTCCTCCGCCGGAAACCTCCCGCCGTAACTGTTGACCTGGTCCGACACGATAAACATCGAGCGGACATACACCCCCGACTCAGTCACCGGCGACAACGGTTTAATCCGTTCATTAATCATTGCCAGGATATCGTTACCGACCGGCTCCGCAGGTGTCTCCGGCACCGACAATCCCGCCATTAGCAGTCCTCGGCTTTCGTTCAATGGAACCTCCATTTGTTGCTCCTACCCATAGCGCGCAGCCGGGACAACTGATTCAAATTAGCAGCGATTTTGTGCAACCCCTTGCCGTAGAAGACGAAATGCACTCCAATGCATCACTTTATAAAACACCGTTAACTATCTACCACACAATAGAATAGACGGCCAGCCCAACCCCTTCTGTTTAGGCATACCCTTTGCTCAGATGTCCGTCAGTAGTGTGGAATTGTGACCGCGAGGATGTAGTTATATGAGAGTCTATACCCGCAGAGAAACGAATCCCCTGAAGTGGGTGATCGCAGCGATTTTGTTCATCGCCGTGTTGACCTTTACTATGAGTGAAGTCAACGGCTATCCGGCTTATCAGAAGCCGGGGGACCAGAAGCACTCTGATGACGGAAATTCGGTATCCAAGCCCGACAATCCNGANAACGGCTCGAANTATCGTGTNCCCGAGAATGGCACGTCNGTCGTACCNGANCCGGGAACACTTCTGTTGATGGCAACCGGTATCGGGGCNATCTATATCTTCAGAAAATCACGGCGGACAACGGCGTAAAGATTTACCCCCAACCCCCCTCCTCCCTTCAACGCCTTTTGAGCTACCTTCCCTCAAAAGGCGTTATTGTTTATTCAGATCCTGCCGACACGCGGAGCTATCGCCGGTGCTGACTGCCTCCGCAATGGCCACAGCGCCAGACCAAGCGCCATGAGGGCGTCGCAATCGCTGTTGTCGTCCCAGCGCGCTTGACGAAGCTCATCCTCCAGCGACCAGATTCTCCCCGGCCCGTCGGGGAGCTCCCATCGATCATACGCCACCTGCCCCTTGGCGTGCATCAACTCGACATTGGTCAGGAGTTCCGCCTTGCTCGCCGGAGTGAAGATAACGCTCGTCGGATTGTATTCCCGCAGTTGCTCGGCAACAACGTCCCCCAGGCCGGTGCCGTCGATGATGAGTTGTCCCGGATATTCTCTCTGCCTCGCGCCGATTTTCTCGATCACCCGCGACCAGTCCATCTCCCTGAAGCGTTCCAGGGCTGCCACGCGCACACTGGAGCCGACGACTTCAACCGTGATTCCGACCGTGGCCGTTCTCTTACGCGCCAGGTCCCAGCCGGAGATGAAGAAGCCGCTTCCCGCACCCGACTGCACAGTCCACTCCTTCGCGGCCAGCAGCGCACGATCGATAAATGCGCCCGGAAGCACCTCGCCGCCGGAATCGACAAACTGTCCCATGATATTCTGCTTGAGTCGCGCGTCCGAAAAATAGCGGACCCGTTCCTCCAGAAAGTCACTCGATATGTATTCGTTCTGCCGGCTGTCCCCGGTCTGGTAATAGCCGTCCCGCTTGCCCTCGATGATCTCCCGCGCCCGGCGGAAGAACCAATTCCTGCCGTTCGGGGTGGAGACCAGATCGAGCCGACCTTCGCGGTCCGCCAGTCGCATCATAACGACTTCTTCCACCACGTATTCCGGGAACGGCTCAAACGCCACTTCATCGAATATCACCAGGTCATAATCGTTCCCCAGCAGATACTCGCCGCGGTTCTGTGTGGAGCGGGACTCGATCGTGGCGCCGTTGCCGAATGTCAGACGCGGATGCGGCGTGAGGTCGATCGATTGCATCAGGGGCTCGAGATAAGCGGAGCCGCGCACCAGCCGCACCGCCTGATTGAATACGATATTGGCTTGATCCTGAGTGATCGATGCCACCACCGCCCGGTAGCGATCGGCGCCATCGAAGCGCAGCGGTCGGATACGATACAGCGCGTGGTGAATCAGCTTCACGGCCGACACGAACGACTTCCCCCAACGATTGCCGGTCACCAGCAGGTTTTCGCGCCGGGTCGATTTCTCCAGCCATTCTTTCTGCCCCTGATGCAACGTCACGCCAAGCGCGAACTCGGCGAACCGCCACGGCTCAATCAACCCGCTTTTCCAGTCGGCGATTTCCTGCACCGTCAAAACAGGTGCTCCGCGCGCTCTCTGGCCGCTGCCTCGTCGATCAGCCCTGCCTCATAGAGCTTCAGCAGATTCTCGACCCGCTTCGATTCAACGTCGGCCTGCTCCGACGCCTG
>PQAP01000181.1 GCA_003105265.1 candidate division GN15 bacterium
TGGATCGACCGTCGCGAGGGGGCGCGCCGGGTATACTATCAGATCTTGACCGATCAATTCCTGCCGCTTGGTGCCAACCAATCGGTTTCATCGGCAACTCCGGAATTCATGGAGACGCCGGTTACGTATGCTTCGCATGGCCGGGCGTGGTTTGCATGGGCTGATCCGCGACAGGACGGGCTGAACATTTACGGCAATCTGGTCGTGTATCTCCCGACCGATGCTCCCGACAACAATCATCCGCTGCCGGTGTCATTCACGCTAAGCCAGAACTACCCAAATCCGTTCAATCCGAGCACCGAAATCCTGTTCACTCTGCCGGTCCGCGAGCATGCCACGCTGGCTGTCTACAATCTGCTCGGCGAACAAGTTCGAGTGCTGGCGGATGAGATGCTTTCGGCGGGGGAACACCGGGTGATATGGGATGGCTGTGACGCGCGGGGGAATCAGGTGGCGAGCGGGGTTTATCTGTATCGCCTCACGGCAGGCGCATCATCGCAGTCGAAGAAGATGCTGCTGCTGAAATAGGGCGGCTTTAGAACCCGCCAATTCTTCTTGACAAAACGGCAAGATACTCCATCTTTCAATTCAGACGCGGGGGAATAGGGAGAAGATGGAACAATGGCCCTTGCGCGTATTCTGAACCGAGTTATCGATAAGAGTGTCTGGAGACGGAGTTTTCTTTTCTCACTTGGACCGGATGAGAGAGTGCCGCTTTACAACACAAACGCAAGCTATTTGATTCCTCTAATTGTCTTCTTGTCCACCTTCATCGCAAGCCGGTGTCTGGCCTTTGAGCCACTTTTCGATGGGTGTATTAACTATCCGGTTGGCTATCAGCCGGCTTCCGTGTGTATTGCAGATTTCGATCGCGACGGACACGAAGACATTGCGACAGCGAACGCAAATTCACACAACGTATCTGTCCTGAAGAACGATGGTGACGGCTACTTCTTCTCGCAATCGCGCATTCCTGCGGGCAACAATCCTCGCTTCATCGTGGCGGACGACTTTGACACCAACGGGACCAGCGACTTGGCGGTCGCAGACATGGGAACAGACTCTGCCGTGGGGGCTGTGCTGATCCTGATCAACACGGGTGACGGAACCTTTACGGTGGGCGAGTCTCTGTTAGCCGGGCAACATCCGTTCTCAATATGCACGGGAGATTTTAACCGGGACGGCAGGCCTGATCTGGGTGTCCTCGCCGACGAACGAGTGGCCGTGCTGTTGAGTACTGGTGATGCATCATTTGCTCCAGCGGTCTTTTATGACGCAGGGAGTCACCCGTCCTCAATATGTGCCGCCGACCTGGATAAGGACGGTGACCTTGATCTGGTTGTGGCAAACTACGGCGATATTTATGACCGCGGCACAATTTCTATCTTTAAGAATCAGGGGGCAGGGTCATTTCTGGTCGAACCGGCTGTCAATATAGGCGTCTGTCCGTCATCCATAGCGGCTTCTGATCTTGACGGCGATGGGATAGTAGATCTCACCACCGCCAGCTTTTTTCCAGGGACAGTATCTGTCATCAGAAACAGAGGAGATGGAATACTGGAAACGCCTGTTCAATACAGTTTCGGAACCGCTTGCATTAGTATTGCCGCAAGGGACCTTGACGGCGACGGGCGTATCGATCTCGCTGCTGCAGGTGGGCATGTAGCCATATTCAGGAATATCGGCGGCGGAACGTTCGCGAATGCTGATAATATCCCAGTGGGGATGTCACCGTGGAGTGTGGCTACGGGAAATCTTGACAGCGACGACCGGCCAGATATTGCCGTTGTCACCTATACATCCGATTGCGTCGCAGTTCTTCGGAATGACGGAACAGGTCAGTATTCGGTTACCAATCGTATTTCAGTGAGCGAGCACCCAAATGCACTCATTGCAATGGACTTTGATGAAGACTCGCGCCTGGACCTCGCGGTTGCGGCAGGAGATCACGTTTCCCTGCTGAAAAACGATCGGAGCGACAACTTTGTAGTTCAGGGCGATATCGTCCTTGGGACGACGCTGTACGCGCTTGCGGCGGCTGAGCTCTTTGGCAATGGAAGACCGGATCTGGCTGTGGTTGGAGATGCTCCGGACACCACGAAAGGAATGCTGTTATTGCTTCAGAACATGGGTGGTATGACATTTGACACGTCAGCGCGGGTCGAAATCGGCAACAATCCTTCATCCGTCTGTGCCGGTGACTTTAATGAAGACGGTAAGATCGACCTGGCAATCACCTCGTATGGCTGTCACGACGACAGTACAGCCGGATACTTGTCCATTCTTATGGCCAACGGTCCCGGGACGTTCGATTCTGCGCGCACATGGCGGGAAGGCGAATTTCCGCAGGATATTATTGCCGCTGATCTGAACCGCGACGGCCATCTGGACCTTGCCATCGCCAGTACCTACTCGAATTCCGTTTCCGTACTCTTCGGGGATGGAAACGGATCATTCAGCGCCGGTCCCCGCCGCGCTGTAGGTGGTATCCCTTGGGAGATATGCGCGGTGGACCTCGATGGTGATACCTTGCTTGATCTGGTGACGGCCAATCTCGTTACCAACACCGTAGCAGTATTGAAGAATCAAGGTATGGGTAATTTTGCGTCGGCCGTCACGGATACGCTGGCGTACTACCCAACTTCCATTTCGACCGGGGATTTCGATGGCAATGGAAGTCCCGACCTGGTTGCCGCAATCCCGGACATTTATGCGGCTGCGGTTCTCCTGAACACCGGCGATGGTTCGCTGACGTCACCAGTCTATTACGGGTGTGAAGATTCGCCGTATAAGACCTGTGTGGGAGACTTTGATTCGGACGGGCGTTCTGACCTGGCCATTTCCGGTTCGGGATTCAGGAGCGTATCGGTGATGCGGAACCTTCTGACCTGGCAGGTTGATACTCCACTTGATGAGCACGTGTCATTGCCCCGAGCTTTTGATCTGCTCCAGAACTACCCGAACCCGTTCAACCCGAGCACCGAAATCCTGTTCACCCTGCCGGTCCGCGAGCATGCTACGCTGGCTGTCTACAATCTGCTCGGCGAACAAGTTCGCGTGCTGGCGGATGAGACGCTTTCGGCGGGGGAACACCGGGTGACATGGGATGGCCGCGACGCGCGGGGGAACCAGGTGGCCAGCGGGGTTTATCTGTATCGCCTCACGGCGGGAACATCATCGCAGTCGAAGAAGATGCTGCTGCTGAAGTAGCTGAAGTAAGGTGGCTTCGAAACCCGCCGGTCGTATTCTCTTTAATTCGACGCATTCCGAAATCCAGACTCCATTCTTCATGGGAGTTACTCGAAGGCCAGCTGGGAAAAGCCGGGCGAACTGCCCAGTTTATACTTGACATAAACAGGACAATCTGGGATATTTTAGCTGACAGTAATCAAGATTACTTCGGGACCTCGGATGCCGGGCGACATCAGTTGTGACATCTCCGTTGGCTGCACGATTACCCGTTCAGTATTTCCCATACGGCATTCCATATACCGGTCGCATCGTTCGAACCTCACACCTCAATGATAGGAGACACATATGCGAACACTTTTCATTGCGCTGCTCCTGGTTGGTATGCTGGCAGTTGCGGCGGTTCCCGGGATCGCTGCTGACATCCTGAATTACCAGGGACGCCTGACCGATGCCTCCGGCGTACCGGTGGCCGACGGCACTCGCACGCTGACGTTCAGGATATACCACACTTTGACCGGCGGCAGTGCAGTCTGGTCGGAGACCGCATCCGTACAGGTATCGTCCGGACTGTTCACCGCCAATCTCGGGAGCGTGACGCCGCTCGATATCGGCTCCTTGATCGACGGCGCTTTGTACCTTGAAGTTCAGGTTGGGGGCGATACGCCGCTGAGTCCGCGGCAACTGCTGACGTCGTCGCCGCGGGCGGCCGTCGCCACTCGGATGCTTGGCGGCGGTGTTGAGACCGCGGGCAATGCAATGTTGCTGAAACGGAGCGACGGCGATTCCTCCATTTCGTTCAACTCCTCGTTGAACAAGGCCGCCATCTACATGTTCGCCCCGCAGCCGGAGCCGCCGAAAGAGCTGATCGAGATGGCCACAGCTCTCGGCAACAGCGCTTCCATCCGGATGTTCGCTCCGCAGCCGGAGCCGCCTAAGGAAATCATCTCAATTTCCACGGGTGCGAACAGCAGTGGCAGTATTCGGATGTTCGCGCCGCAGCCGGAGCCGCCTCGCGTGCTGTTCGACGTGACCGCTGACTCTGCCTCCGGACCAAGTATGGGTATGTACGATGAAGCCGGGCAAGTAATGGGAATTGAGCCAAGCCCGTTCAACAGTGGTTTCAGTATCAAGCTGTTCGCACCTCAACCGGAGCCGCCACGCGTGCTCGCGGAACTTCGAACCGACTACGACGATGGGGAATCGTCCGCTCTGACCATGTCCGGCTCCATACCGGGCTCATCGACGATCCCACTGGCCTGCATGACGGCCGAGGGTGGGATTGGCACGCTGTCGCTCGGCCGGGCAGTGGACCCGATCAACAGAGGAACGTTAATCCAGGCGACGGCCGGTGAATTCCAGAGCCGCCTTGACATCTCGGGTGGACCGCCGCTCGGGCTTCCGCCGCAGACAATTTGCCTGGTTGCCGATGAGTCGACTGCGAAAGTAGGTATTGGCACCCCCAGCCCATCTCAAGCACTGCACGTGATTGGCAATATCTGCTATACGGGGACAATCGGTGCTTGCTCTGATGCCAAATACAAGAAGAATGTGAAGGATTTGAATCACTCACTCGATGCGGTGATGAAGTTGCGCGGCGTCCGGTATGACTGGCGGACGAGTGAATATCCCGAGATGCGGTTTGACGATAAGACGCAAGTAGGGTTTGTCGCGCAGGAAGTTAAAGAGGTGCTTCCCGAAGCGGTCAACGAACAAGCGGACGGCTCGCTGACGATCGATTACAGCCGGGTAACGCCGCTGCTGCTTGAGGCGCTGAAGGAACTCCGCACACTGGTTGACAAACAGCAATCGCAGATCCGGGAGCTGCAGGTGCAGCTGAACAAGGCAGGCAGATGATGACCACCTTTAGCCGCACCTCGAGCGAAGGATCGATGATGTACCAATGAGAACATTGGGAATTCTGGCCCTTGCGACAATGTGGGGACTAGCGCTAACGGCGCAAGCCGCAGACACCGCGACGCCGTCCTCCGGGGGGCAGATAAAGTGGCAGGTGATCTCCAGGGGCGGAAGTCACGCGACGTCGGCCGGCCACATCCTGGACGCCACTGCTGGTCAGGCGGCCGTGGGAGATGTAGCTTCGGAAACCTATAGGATTAAGCAGGGTTTTTTGGCAAAGCTGGTCAGTTACCTGACTGGAGGTGGATACCTGTTACCGAACTGTCCATAACCGTTCGGCACGACAGCCGCCCATTAAGTAATGAAGCTCGTCTTGCACAGGCGGGCTTTCTTGTTGTGAGACACGACTAACTCAGTGCGGGATAAACAGGGCGCTGAAATCCTGGAAAAAGTGTGCGATAATACACGGCCACAAGCTTCCTGTCCGAATGTAGAGAAGCGAGAACAGCGCGCCGTATACCGTGATCACGATAAACCCCGGCAGACCCTGATAGGTGTGGCAGATGCCGAAGGAGACCGCCGAGAGAATGGTCGGAAGCCACCACGAATTCAGTTTGAACAGCAGCCGGAGACGGGTCATCAGGTAGCCGCGAAACGCCACTTCTTCGCAGAATCCGGCGGTTATCGCGACGAAAACCCAGACCACCTGCCCGGTCGGGTCTTTTGGAATCAGTAATCCGACTTCACCGGCCATTGGATGACCCAACTGCCCGAGCACCCATGCCAGCCCGGAGAGCACGAGGTTTGCAGCCAGCAGAAACGCGACTGCCCACGCCAGATGCACGAGCCGGAAGCCGCGCAGGCCGATACCCGCCAGACCGGTCTCTTCGAGATAAAGGGCGCCCCAGTTAAGCAGGAATATCAGCCACTGGACAACGATGGTCGAGACCAGCAGGACGAGGAGCATCGTCTGGTTGATATTCCGCAAGAGCGCAAGCGGATCCTCGCCGGCGCCGTAGACGGCCGCCAGCGGATAGCCGATCAACAGCACCAGCAGGCAGACATAGGTCATGGCCGAGACGCGGAACTGCTGGTTCTGCGATTCCTCCACAAACCGCTGGAACGGCGTGGCCGCCACCGGCTGGAATTCCGGCGGCGGAAACGGATAGTTGCGATTTCCCGGCTGTTGCTCCACTATATCACATCCGTGTCATATCGGGCCGGTCATTCGGCACGCGATATAGTACCAAAGGTCGGCTGAAACCGCAACCAGATTAGCTCGACCTCTGCGTGCCCCGCTGCAAGCGAACCTTCCAACCTATTGTCTCACCGATACGTGATTCAGGTGACATGGGATCACGGTACATGCTGCCAGGCCATGTGACAGCCAAGTGGTAGCCGTCGCCCTCACCCCTCGTTTAGTTGCGGCAAATCAGGAAATCGAAACGAGGAGGAATAGTGTGGCGCGAGAGCGGGTCGTCTACAGGAATTGGCTGGTGGAACTGGGGTATGATCCACAGCGGGAGGGGGGCTCTGTGATAGGCAATGAACCCGAGCCGGGTGCTGTGGAGGTTCGTTCACAATTGGTTAAGAGAAGAGTCCGGGAGGCACTAAAGACACTGTCTTCCGATGAACGGGAGATTGTCGAGCGGATTCATTACATGGGGCAGACGTATCGGGAGATATCGGAAAAATCCGGCCGGGAAATTCACCGACTTGAGTCGCTGCACAGCCGGGCAATCAGGCGACTCCGCAAGGAACTCCGGCCGTTGGTGAAGCAATTGTACGGAATCGACCCGCCGCTTCCGAAATGTGTCGTCTGCCGCTCACCGATGCGGATGGAAATCGATCGCATAATCGACAGTCGCGACCCGCGCCGAAGCTGGCGGGCGGTGCTCGTGCAGATACGCGAGGAGTGTGGTCTCAAGATTCGCTCCCCGCAAATGCTAATCGGACACAAGAGGTATCACTGAACCATGATAACGAAGAAAGCAGACAGAACATTGACCAATGAAAAGCTCTTCGCGAGACCTCGGAGCAAGGACCGCGGGGAGTTGTGCGTGACGATTCACATGTCGTACGAAATGAAAGAGAGCTTGAGACAACTGGCGGCGAAATATGATCGGACAGTCGCCGACATTATCCGCGCGGTGATCCGGGTGGGGGTACCGATGATGGAAGGGCTGTCGCAGGCGGAGGAGGTGATGGTCAAAGAATATGTGCAGTTATTCCGGCGGTTGCGACAGGTGAAGGCGCTGAAGGACATATAGAAATCGGGCGGCAGTTTGCGCGCCGCCCGACTAGTAATTATGACAATCGGGTTCAGAATCCTCTATGCGATCGGTACCCGGGCAGGTCCACCGTGAGGTCGAGGCCATAGGTGTAGTTGAGCACGTGTTGTACGTTCTCATCGAGCGGAACGCGAATATGCGCACCCGGGTGAAA
>PQAP01000182.1 GCA_003105265.1 candidate division GN15 bacterium
TGTACGATGCCGATGTCGCCTATCAATATCTGGGCATCGTCATTCCCACGCTCGACTGGGGCTCGCTCGGCATCGGCATTTTCCGGCTGGGAGTGGACAACATTGAAAAACGCGATGCCGACAACCTCCTGCTGGGGACGATTGAGGATAATCGGATGGGATTTCGGTTGGGGTACGGACGCACGATCGGATCGGTTGATGTCGGCATGGCCGTGTCGCTGGAAACCCACTCTCTGGATTCATACAAGGCGACCTCTTCGCCCGGGCTTGATATCGCCGCCTCCAAAACACTGGCCCCTTCCCTGCCGTGGTGCGAGAGAATCACCGTATCCGTCGTCGGCCGAAATGTGATCGCTCCGACAATGCGCCTGGTGGACGAATCCATCAAGAGCCCGATGGAATTCCAGGCCGGCGTGAGCTCGCAGCTTAACCTGAGCCGCGGCTCCCGGCAGTCGCTGACCGTCTTCGGCGGGTTGACCAAACCGCAACTGGCCGCGTCACAGGCCGCCGCCGGAGCCGAGTATTCGATCTATGATTTGCTGAATCTCCGCGCCTCCGTCCGCAGTGCGCATTTCTCTTTCGGCGCGGGCGTCTCGTTCCGGGGATTCACTTTTGACTACGCCATGGTCGAGCGTGACCTTGGATCGGTGCACATGATCACGCTAACCTCCATGTTCGGTGCCCCGACCGGGGAGCGTCGGGAACTCCGCGCTAAAAAACGTGAGGAGGCCTTCAATCGCACCATGAGCGAGCGGCTGTCACAGCGGAATCTCGAACTCGCCTCGCAGCTGCTGGCAACCGGCAAGATCGCTATGGCCGGCGGCGACCTCGTTACCGCCGACGCCAATTTCGATCGCGCTCTCTTCCTGGTCAGAGGCACCAAAGCCGATACGACCGAATATGCGGCGCTGGCCGGGACCGCCCGGGAACAACTCGCTGAGGCCAGTCGCCACGCCCAATACTCGGCGCATCTCGATTCCGCCCGAACCCGGCTGGCTGCCCGGGACTACCTTGGCTGCCGTTACTTTGCGGGCTTGGCACTAACGCTCGATACTGGGTCGACCGAGGCGGCGTCACTTCGCGATGAGGCCGCCAGCGCCAGCGAAGAATTGAGCCGGCGGCAGGAATTCGTTCAGCAGCGGATCCGGACCATAGATTCGCTCATCCAGTACCGCGCTTTCTCCGAGGCCCTTGCGGCGGCACAGGCCCTCGCGCGAGTGAGCGCAGGTGATGAAAACGTCGCGCTGGCGCTGAGAAGAGCGGAGTTCGAATCCTTCCAGGCCCGCGCCGCTGCCGAATTCTCCGCACAGGATTACGACGGCGCCACCCGTTTGCTTGACTCAGCCCTGACCCGCTTCCCCGGGCACAAGCCGTGTCTGGAGTTGCGTCAGCAGTGCCGTCAGGCGCTTGAACGTGCGCAACTCGCTGTCGCGCCTGTTGCCGCTCCGCCGCCGCTAAGTCGCGAAGTCCAGAAGCAGGTGCAAAACAACTACGCACGGGCTCAGAAAGATTATTCTGAGGGGAACCTCACCCAGGCCATCGCCCTGTGGGAAGAGGTCAACCGGCTCGCCCCGGGATACCAGTCGGTGCGTGAATACCTGGTCAAGGCCTATCGCTTTGTCGGTGTCGAACTTTACAGTCAGAANCGTCTGGCCGAAGCCCTTGCCAACTGGGAAAAGGCCCTCGCGATTGCACCGGACAACTCCGAAATCGCCGCCTACCTGCGCCGCACGCAAAACGAAATCAACCGGTTGAAGGAACTGTCGTATGACAACTGAGCGCCCCGNCGACATGAAGTGGGAGTGGCCGTCTCCCTCGCGGTACCGTCGCTCCATCCGGAGCGAATTCGCGCTTTATTTGGGCGGCCTCTTCCTNGTGCTNATGGTCGTCACCGGCGGCATCGTCACGCGGAAAATGGTTGCTACCGTCACCGACAACGTGATTGACCAGTTACTGGCGCAGTCCCGCTCCTATGCTGCGGCCGCCTCGAAGCAGATTATCGCCGCGGATGGTCCCGATGCTCTGCTGCTTACCGACATCTGCAAGAAGCTGATGGCCGATAATCCGCAGTGCGGCTGGGTCGGCGTTGCCGACAACAGCGGCACTTTCCTTGCCCACACCGATATGAGACAGGTGGTCGCAGGGTCGAAAATCTCCTTCGCTTCGTCAACCCAGTACCTGGATCGCCGGCGAGCCGGTGAGTTCATGCAAATCAGTGACGATTCGATCATCGTCGCCGTGCCGATTACTGAGCAGGGGGTGACGCTCGGAACGCTGGCGATGGCCGCCTCGACCCGCGATATCGCCGGTGTGCGGAAGTCGGCGTTGACAACCGTGGGGTTGATCACCATCGGCATGATTCTGGTGGGGATTCCGCTGACCATGATTGTCCTGCGGCGCCGCCTGAAACCGCTCCAGCTTATCACCGATTCGCTCCGCTCAGTCGATTCCGGCAACCTCAAGTTTGACCCGGCCGTAAAATCAGCCAACGAATTCGGATATCTGGCCGAAACCCTGCGGGTGATGGGAGGCCGTTTGGAACTCGCCCGCAAGCAAATGGTGGAAACTGAACGCATGACGCGCGATCTGGAAATCGCGCGCGAGATTCAGGCCAATATCCTCCCCAGGCATTACCCGTCGGGCGATGCGTTCGAGTTTGCGGGGTCTTACCGTAGCGCCAAAGAGGTGGGCGGAGATTACTACGACTTCATCAATATCGGCGGCGGCAAGATCGGCGTTGTGGTTGCCGATGTCTCCGGCAAATCCCTGCCGGGTATGCTGGTGATGTTGCTCACGCGGGATCTCGTGATCAAACACGCTCCCGGCTGCAGCCGGCCTACGGAGCTCCTGTCGACCGTCAATCGCGATCTCCGGTCCGAAATTCGCAAGGGCATGTTCGTGACGATGTTCTACGGCGTTCTCGATCCCGCCACCGGCCGCTTCGAATTCGCCTCCGCGGGCCACAATCCGCTCATTCATGTCGAGGCCGCCGGCGGCAGCTGCCGGCTGATCAAAACCACCGGTTTTCCGATCGGGCTGATGCCCCCGGACCGATTCGACCGACGCATTCAGTCCGGAGAGATCTCGCTGTCGCCCGGCGACTGGCTGATCCAGTACACCGACGGCATCAACGAGGCCCGTACGTCCGCCGAAAAGGAGTACGGGATGGATCGCCTGATCGCGGCGGTCTCGCGAGCCACGAAACTGTCTGCCGGTGAATTGACCGGCGTTGTTCTCGGCGATATCGATTCTTTCGTCAGCGATTCCGAGCAGTTCGACGATATGACACTGCTGGCGTTGAAATGGAACGGCTTTGGAGCGACAGATTCACGAAGCCGTCATGAGGTAAGCAATGCAGTCTGCAGTTAAACATTCATGCATNCTGCGCGTCCCGGGCGATCCGTCGCCCTCCTACGCCGGGCAGTTTGAGCGCATGCTCTTTGCCGGCGTGGCCGATCACCCGGCGCGGTTGGTGCTCGATTGCGGCGACCTGGAGCGCGTGGTCTCAAGCCACGTCACNCTGTTATGGCGCGCCAATTCCCTCTGTCAGGAAGCCGGCGTTGAATTGCGCCTGCTCAATCCGCCGCTGGCGCTCATGCGCGTGTTGAATGTCCTCGATCTCGCGCACACGTTTCGCTTCGAGGGCGGCAATGAAGCTGATTCCTCCTACGATATCAGGGACATGGTGGCGGCCGACCTGCCCCGTGCCTACTCGGATTCGGCCTGTGCCGATGTCAACGATATCGACCAGGCCATCAAGCGATTCGTGCCGTTTCTCGACAGTCTCGGCGTAAGTGCGACGACCGCGCTCGAGGTGAAGACCATCTACTATGAAGTCGCGACCAACATCCGTTGTCACAGTGGCCTCGCGCCGGATGACCGGTTCGCCATTGAGGTTCGGGCGGATCATGATGGCTTGACCATGACTTTCGCCGATTCCGGCCGGCCTTTTGACCCGACTTCCGGCGACAACTGCATCGATCCAAAGGAAGCCGCCCGCACGGGCAAACGCCGCGGCTTTGGAATCGTCATGATCCGGCGCTTGTCCGATCGACTTGAATACCGGCGCGATGAATCCCGGGGGAACGTCCTGACCGTTGTCAAAGGATGGAGGAGGTAAAATGGACTCGCAGGCATTTGTGCCGACGGCGGTGAGTGACGGAACGGTGTTGATTGAACTGGGACGGTCGCTCGACAACAACAACGCCGAAGACCTGGTACGCGCCATTACCGGCGCGCAGGCGCACGGGTCAAAGTACATCGTACTCGACTGTCAGCGTCTCGAATTTATCTCTTCAGCCGGCGTCGGCGCCATTCTGGGCACGATCGACGCTTCCCGCGATCAGGGCGGAGATATCGTCCTGTGCCAGGTTCCTGAGACGGTGGCGCAGGTATTTCGCGTGCTCGACCTGTGGGACTTCCTGACCATCCTGGGGGCGCGACAGGAGGCCCTCGCCGCATGTCGTACCAGGTAAGCTAAGGTGATGCAGATATAATGAATGACCGGGTTGCCATAGGGCCGCGGGAAGACGTCAACGACGCCAACAGTTACGGCCGGAAAGTCCTCGCGCTGGAAGCGCTCTCCAGCTTGGCCGATCAATTCGCGCGCCGTCCGGAGCTCCAGAATCTTATTGATGCGTTGACACTCACGGTCTCCGGTCAGTTCGGCGTCACCAGCGCCTATATCATCACCCGGGATTCCGATTCCATCTCTCAGCTTCCGGTTACATCGGCCACAGGTCGCTTTCGACGTGATGTTTCTGTGTATGAGCTGGACCAGGTGGCCCTTGACCTTCCGGTGCTACTGGCTGACCCCCGTCCGCGCCGTCTTGATGATCCCATCCTCCAGAAGCTTGATTCCCCGATCCTGACCACGTGGCAGCAGTTGGGTGCACATCTGGTCGCCCCACTCGTCCTCGGCGAAAAGATCATCGGTATCATGCTGCTGGGACCGCGCATCAACCAGGCCCCCTTCGCCGAACGGGATCTCGAACTCCTGCAGACGCTCATCGCCACCATTACGCCCCTCATTGCCAACTCGTTCCTGTATTCCGAAAAAGCCCACCTCAGCGAACGCTATCGCCTCATCCTGGACAGCGTCCACCAGGCGATATTCGTCTTCAATTCACAGGATTTTCTGCGGCTCGCAAACCGCACCGCCGTTGAATTGATTGCCTCGCTGACTGATGTCGGCGTGGAGAGTGGTCCGGTTGGTTTGCCCCTGAAGGCGGTGTTCCCTGATGCCGTTTTTCCCGGCTGGGTCGAACGTCTGCAAAGTGCCCGTCAGGAAAACGAGTCAAGGCCGCTGTCCACCATGGTAGCCACGCCGTCGGCGGGTCGGCGAATCTTCAGCGTTCGCATCGGTTCGCTGGCCGGGCTGGCCGCGGTCGAGGATGAAACCGTCGTCACGCTGCAGGATATTACCGAACAGCAGGACAATGAGCGCCGCATGTTCGAACTGGAGAAATTTGCCGAGCAGGGTGTCATGGCCTCATCCATTTCGCATGAATTGAACAATCACCTGGGCGTCTTGCTTGGCGGCGTGGAGCTGGCGACATTCAATCTGAGCCGGGGAAATCAGGAGAAGGTGGCCCAGACACTGGCCAAACTAAAGGATGGCGTGGAGCGGATGGGGCGCTTCACCGCCGGACTCACCGACTTCGCACGGGTCAATGCCGCCACGCAACCCGGACGCATCAACGACGTCGTGACGGACGTGCTCTCCTTCGCCATGGCGCAGAAGCGTTTCAGCCGCATCAACGTAAAGACCATGCTGACCCAGAAGGTACCCGCTATCCTGATGGATCGCGACCAGATCGCTCAGGTCGTCATCAATTTGCTCAACAACGCGGCTGACGCCATAACGGAAACCGGCCGGAGCGACGGCATCATCATCGTCTCGACCACCGCCTCCGGCAGCGAAGTGATTCTTTCGGTGTCCGACAACGGCCGCGGCATGACGACTGAGACCAGAGACAAACTATTCAAGACCCACTTCACCACCAAGCCCAAAGGACACGGCTATGGTCTGATGACCTGCGCCCGAATTCTGGAACATCATTCCGCTAATATCGCCATCAACAGCCAGGTCGGCTTTGGAACCACCTTTGAACTCCGGTTCAAGACTGCGTCCGAAGCGCCCGGCAACTGAAGCTCCGCCACCCGCACCTATCGCAGCAGCAGCATCTTCCTGGTCGCGACAAAATCGCCCGCCGATAACCGGTAGAAATAGATGCCCGACGCTACGGCGACTCCTTCGTCGTTGCGCGCGTTCCACACCACGACATGAGTGCCCGCATCCATCGGCTCCTGGATCAACCGGCAGACCACCTGTCCCAGCACATTGAAGACATCGATCTTGACGTCGCTTGCCGCCGGCAGATCGAACTCGATCGTCGTGGTCGGGTTGAACGGGTTGGGATAATTCTGCTTAAGATCATAGGCATCCGGCACGCTGCCGTCATTGGACTTGCCGGGTGAACCGGTCGCACCGTACGTGACATATCGCTTCTTCCGGCTGGTCTTGAATTTCTGAACGGCGCTGTAAGGACTGCTCCCGCCCGAGTTCGAGGCGCTCACCCGCCAGTAGTAAGTCGTGTTGCCCTTCAAGCTGGCTATATAGAACGCCGTGTCGCCAAGGCCGTTTTGATCGATAGCATACGAGCCGAACGACGGCGTGGTCGAAACCTGCACGTGATAGGTCTTCGCATTCTCGGATCCGCTCCAGATCAGCGTTGGGTTTATGTAAACGCCCGTCGCGCCGTTGGCAGGGCTCAGTTCGGTTGGACTGACCGGCGGGAGTTCAGCCATGGTCGTGAAGCTCCAGACCGACGAATTCGGACCAGCCCCTATTGCATTTGCCGCACTTACCCGCCAGTAATACGGCGTGTTGAGGGCGAGCCCGGAGAGAGCGAAGAAGGTGTCGACGATATCACTCTGATCAACTACCGTGGCGCCGAACGTCGCCTCGGTCGACACTTGCACCCGATACGAATTCGCGCCTGCCATCAGCTTCCAGCGCAGCGTTGTGTCGGTCGCAATACCTGTGGCTCCGTTGGCCGGACTGGCCAGAACCGGAGCGGTTAGCGGACTCGATAGAGTTGTGAAATTGCCGACCGATGAGTAGCCGCTCGTGCCGCCGGAGTTCGACGCATTGACACGCCAGTAGTAGACTGTCCCGTCACCCAGCCCCGCTATGGCCAGCGTTGTCGTCGTGACGCCGGAGGTATCGACCAGCGTCGATGCGAAGCCGGCGTCGGCTGAAACCTGTACTCGATAAGAGGTCGCACCGGCCGACGCCGTCCACGTAAGCGTCGGACTGCTTGACACGCCGGTTGATCCGGCCGCAGGACTCACCAGAACCGGAGCGGCCGGCGGCGCCGCCGGGGTCGTCCGACTGACGACATTCGACATCGGTGACCAGTTCGGTACCTCGTCCCCGCTCTTGAGCGCGAAATAGTATGTCGTACTGTTGGCCAGCCCGGTGACGATAAACGTCTCGCGGCTGCCGGCCGGTCCGGGCGAAGGCAAACCCCACACTTTGACCGCGCTCGACCAGTTGGCTTCTGTTATCGGTGTCAGTGAATAACGAAGATCGTAAATCGAGGCCTGTCCCGTGCGGCCATCATCTCCCGGTGCGGTCCAGCTGAGCGTCACCGCAGCATCGCCGAACGCATCGGCGACACTGAGAATAACGGCCAGGACGCACCAAACCACCACGTCCCTGTTCATTCGTTTCGTTCCATTCCCGCTGCGAGTCGAAGGGACCGAAGCCGCGCCCAGGGGCCGTTCTACTCAGATCTATTCCATTCCGTCGCGCGACAATACGTGACCGCTCACGCATAGTCAAATATAAATGCGTGAGCGTTCACGGATTTTTTGCTTGACAGAAAGAAAACGCGCGAGGGAGCCGCACGTT
>PQAP01000183.1:0-1419 GCA_003105265.1 candidate division GN15 bacterium
TCGAGCCGCACCGGATAACCGTCAGCTTGCTTCGGAATTCGTTGTTTGAGCGAGTCGGTGGCTTGGACCACCAGCACTGTGATGCACGGTTTCCCATCGCACTCGCCGATTCCCGTGCCGACCACGCCGGGAATAGCCATCCACTCCGGAGTGCGTTCGGCCAGAACGTCTTCTATGGTCTTCTGCTTCACTGTTTCCCTGGCGCCTTCCTGCCTCTGATTTGCCGGCTCCTGGCGACCGCAGCCGTTCTGAAGCATCAGGCACAGCAGCAAAACACTCATCATGCCGGCTAAGCGATTCATAGGACTACCCCAAATATACGCATGCCCAGGATACACGGGCGACACAAAAATCAAAGCGGGAGCGATTCGCTCCCGCCAAAATAACAGACCGTTATAATCGCCTTACTGCGTGCAGATCGACACGCCAAACCGCTGCAGTATCGGCCCGATCGGCGAGCACACCGAGTTGCCCGCAGTGTTGCCTGCGAAGAGCAGTCCAACCGGGTTGTTGCCGCTGTTGGTCACCACCAGCGAGCCGGAGTCACCGGACTTGGAGAACTTGCTGGACGTGTAGAACTGGCCGGTGAAGGTCGCGTTGCCGGTGCTGTAGCCAACCGTGATCGTCAGGTTGATCGTCGAAATTGTGCCGGTCGTCTGTGAAGTGGTACGACCGACTTTCTTGATCGCCAATCCGACTGACGGCGCCACGACATTATTGGTCGGATAGCCGTAGTAGCCGGACGGGGTCGCGCAGCTGTACGCTGTGCCCGCGGTATACTCAGCTATGGCACAATCCATCGTGTTATTGCCGCTGAAGCTGATCGGAACGAAATCGGAGAGCGTCGCTACCTGACCGGTCTGAGCGCAGACCGGCTTGCCATCGTACCGGCCGGGCTGATTGATCCGCTCCCCTATCGCCGCGGCGTTCTCTCTGGCGAGCACATGGTTGTTGCTCAGGATGTAGGTCTTGCCGCTCTTTGTGACCTGGCAGCCGATAGTGCCGGAGGCGCATTCAAGAGCGTTTCCGACCGAGACGCCTATCGGCACCGGGCGGTACGTCTTAGTCAGAGCAAAGGCCGTTATGGGGCCGGTTTCCTCAACCACCACCGGGATTCCCTCGATCGAAGGAGCAATGCGGGCCAGAGCCGGCTCAGCCGATTCCGGCTGGGTGGTGCTGTTGGTCAATACGCGAATGCATAGCTGGCCGTTATCATCGAGACTGGTTCCTACACCGATGACACCCGGAACCTTCATGAGGGCTTCCGTATTGGCATCCTGGACAACCATGACTCTTTCAACTGCCTGCGGGTTGCTGGCAGCGTACGACACGATGTCGTTCGGAGCGTTCACCTGCTTCTGGCAGCCGACCCAGATGAGGGCGGCGGCGACCGTCACCAGAAGAAGAGCAAGTAGAGTT
>PQAP01000183.1:1538-4173 GCA_003105265.1 candidate division GN15 bacterium
CTAATGCCTGAGGCGAATTTCTTCCGAATAGACAGGGACGTCGACATGCCAATGGCAGTGAAGGCCGTTCAGCACATTCAGTGACCGAATATTCGCCACGCTGGACTATTAGTTTATTGAAAACAACTCGCCGGTGGTAAAAGACGGCACCGGCTATTCACGCTCAACCGGTATCAACAACGATGCTCTTGATTCCGCCTGAAAGAACTCAGACAGATGACTCTAATTAATACTTCGAACCCGAAGGTTCAAACAACTAAAAACGGGATTAGGAAAGAAATTTCCTGCTAAAGCGCGTCACACGGCCCGAGGCGACTAAAGGGTCTTCCGGTCGGCTGCCAAAGACCCGTTTGGAATGCGACTCGAAGAAGGAGGTGCTGAATAAGACTGCATGATGACTCGACATCACAGATGAGTTTGTGGGCAAAAAAGAGAGCCGTTGGGCTTCAATCACTTAACGGCTCGAATACTATGTGCGGAAGGGGGGACTCGAACCCCCACGGATTACTCCACTACCCCCTCAAGATAGCGTGTCTGCCAGTTTCACCACTTCCGCAATCAGAAATCTGTGCAATTACTTCCCGCCTTCGGCCGGCGGAGTTGTCGGCTGAGCCGGTGGCGTCGAACTCGGAGCGCCTTCCGTCGTGCCGCCCGGTAAGCCCTGCTGATTCTGCTGCTGCTGACGCTGCTGCTGGCGCGCCATCTCCGCCTGCGCTTCGCGCGTCACAGCCGATTCACTGGTAGTAACCTGTCCGCCCTGCGCCGCCGTGCGGGTTTTCGTCGACATCACCGCCAGCGCTCCGCAGTTGAGCATGAACAATGCGGCCAATATTGTCGTAGCTTTCGACAGAAACGATGCCGCCCCGCGTCCGCCGAAGACGGAACTGGAAAGCCCGCCGCCGAAGGCCGATCCGGCCAGGCCTTCTCCTTTACTGGACTGCATCAGGACAACCAGCACGAGGGCGATGCAGACAATCACGTGAAAAACAAGCCAAGCGTAAAACAAAAGAGCTACCTCCAATCAAGCCGCGTTAATTATCTGTACAAATTCATCGGCCTTCAACGACGCGCCCCCGACAAGAGCGCCGTCGATATCCGGCTGACTCAACAGCCCGCGCGCGTTATCCGCCTTCACCGAGCCACCGTACAATATCGGCAACTCGCGCGAGGCGGCGTCGTCAATCCGGGCCAGCAGTTGACGAATAGACCGGTGAACCTCCTGCGCCTGGTCCGGCGTTGCCGTTCGGCCTGTGCCGATTGCCCACACCGGTTCATACGCGATCACGATCCGGCGCAACTCATCGGCTCCGAACCCGGACATCGTACCCTGAATCTGTTCTCGGATTACCGATTCAGTGTGCCCGTTCTCCCGCTGTTCCAGCGTCTCACCGACACACACTATGGGCGTCAGACCAGCCGCCAACGCGGCCCTGGTCTTGAGGTTCACTAATCCGTCAGTCTCGAAATGATACTGCCGTCTTTCCGAGTGGCCCAAGATAACGAAGCGCACCCCCAGAGTCAAGAGTAGCTCGGCCGAGATTTCCCCGGTAAACGCGCCTTTGGCATGTTGCGACATGTCCTGTGCCCCCAGCCCTATATGGCTCCCCTTCAACAGCTTGGCGGCAATCATGAGCGATGTGAACGGTGGGCAGACCACCGTCTCAGCATGGCCACTGCCGGTCGTGGCCGTAAGGAGCTGCTTGATGAGCGCCTCGGTCTCGCCGACCGTGCCGTTCATCTTCCAGTTGCCGGCGATTATCTTCCGTCGCATCTCAAACCGAATGCACGTTGCTCTGTTCGGTGAGAGCGGCGACTCCCGGAAGGACCTTGCCTTCCAGGAATTCGAGCGAGGCACCGCCGCCCGTCGAAATGTGAGTCAGGCGATCTTCCAAACCGGCCTCGGCCACCGCGGCCGCCGAATCGCCGCCGCCGACCACCGTCGTGGCGCCACGCTGGGTCAGATCCGCCAGCAGCTTGGCCATTTCGAACGTTCCTTTGGCGAACGGCTTGTGCTCGAACACGCCCATCGGCCCGTTCCAGACTACCGTCTTCGCTCCGGCAAGCGCCACAGAGATCTGCTTGATCGAATCCGGTCCGATATCCAGTCCCTTCATGCCGTCGGGAATGGCATTGATCGGGCACACTCTGGTCGTCGCTGAGTCGGAGATTTCCGACGCGATCACGGCATCGACCGGAAGTACCAGCTTCACTTTCGAACCCTGTATGCGCGCCAGGGTCTCGCGCGCCAGGTCGATTTTCTCTGCCTCAACCAGCGAGTCGCCGACTTTATAGCCCATGGCCTTCGTGAACGTGAATACCATACCGCCGCCGATAACCAGGATATCAACTTTGTCGAGCAGCTGCTGGATCACGTCGATCTTTCCGGAAATCTTGGCGCCGCCCAGAATTGCCGCGAACGGCCGCTTCGGATTGGCCAGCGCGTTCCCCAGATATCGAAGTTCCTTTTCCATGAGGAAACCGGCGATCGATTGCTTGAAATGATGCGTTACGCCCTCGGTCGAGGCATGCGCGCGGTGCGCGGAACCGAACGCGTCATTCACGTAAATGTCGGCCAGCGATGCCAGCCGCCCGGCGAACTCCGGATCGTTCTTCTCCTCCGCCTTATGAAACCGCA
>PQAP01000184.1 GCA_003105265.1 candidate division GN15 bacterium
TCGAACAGATGGGCGAACCCGGTGCGCCCCTTCTTCTCGTTGGCCGATCCCACGTGATACCAGATGTTTACCGACACCATCGGAACCGTGTGGTCTTCATGCAGGATCACCTGCAGACCGTTGGGTAATTCGTACTTGGTGCATTTGATTTCGGGCAGTTTCTGAGCCGAGGCCACGGAAGCAACCATGACAACCAGGGCTGCAAGGAGTACTGCCGCACAGAGTTTCTTCATGCATTTCTCCTTGGGATTATGTGATAAGGTCATGCATCCATTCCAATTCGGTAACAGCCCCTTACGGGTGTAACCAGCCACAGGGACCGTTCAGATAGCATAATGTACGGACGCGGTCAAGGGAAGATTCGCTTAACGGCAACGAACCTGACCTCCACGGTTGCGGCAATTCGCGACATTCTTTCCTTTTCACAATGGTGTCTTGCACAGCACGGCGATCTTTCGATGCACCGCCGGGTTACCTTCTGTAACTCCGGTTGCACAATCTCTTGCATCAGCTGGCCAGCGTCTATCAAATTATCGTGTCTACTCTCGGAACTTATTGTAAGATCAACAGTTAAATGGTGATAAAATTGCTCTCGAGGGGGCTCGCGTGGGAGCGTCTTTTGCTCTGTCTGGACTAACCCCGTCAAGGGGCATCAAAACTGGAAGGAAGGAATATGTACCAGTTGATAATCCGGGTTCACAAACTCAATGTCCTCGCCGTACTCCTGTTTGCGGCAGTGATCATCGCTCTGATGCCGACGCCGGGAAGCGCGCAGGGCGTAAGCAACGTCAACCTGACATCTTCGTCGGGCGGAAACACCAACGATGACGACCTCACGGTGGGCTACACGCTAACATCCGGCGCCACTGCGGCCGCCACGGCGTGGCTGCGAAACGGTTCTCCCGTGCAGACCCTGTACCTGCCCTTTGAAGGCGGAAGTGCCAATGCTCTTCGGGATATATCGAATAATGGGTGGACCACGGCGACGGCGGTCGGCGCACCTGTCTGGAATGCGACCGGCGGACGGGATGGCAACGGGGCGGAGGTGTTCGGCGGCAGCGATTATCTGCTGGCGGGAATGAATGCATTTCCGGCGCACTCGTCCTACTCCCAGAGTGCCTGGATTTATCGCACGGCGATGGGGACTCTGGGCTACGGGTTCATCATTGCCGGTCAGGCCCCGTATGCTCAGACGCACGGCCTGCGAGTGACCAGCGACAACCGGGTCAGCGCCGGTCAGAACAACAACTACAAGATCGTGCAGTCGTATCCCAACGCCATTAATCTGAACACCTGGTATTTCGTGGCGGTCACCTATGACAACAGCACCGGCACCATGATTCTGTATCAAGATGGTCAGCCGATCGACACCGCGATCGTCCCGACGACGATCCGCGATGTCGCGGACGCAAGCGTGATGATCGCCGCATCGGCCGGCGGGGCCAATACCTTCATTGGTCGAATCGACGATGCCCGCATTTACAACTATGTGCTGAGCAAAGAACAGATCGCGGCTCTTTACACCGGCTCGACAAGACTGGCCGCCGCGGAGTCTTCGGTGGGTGAGACCTGGCAGGCGGCCGTGACGCCGTTTTCCTCGAGTGCCATGGGTGCCACGGTTGCATCCAACAGCATCACGATCGTACCGACTGTTCCGGTCATAACTTCAANAGCCGTCACGACCGGTATTGCNGGCAAACGGTACAATTATGACGTCAACNCTACCGGCGGCCCGACGCCAACCTATGCGATCACAAGCGGTCCCGGCAGCATGACTATCGACGCCACCACCGGCCTCATTACATGGGTACCATCGAGCGCCGGGTCGTTTCCGGNAACGGTTACCGCCTCCAACTCCCAGGGGGCTGTTTCGCAGAATTTCACAATTATAGTGGCAGATCCGACTGTGGGGCTGGCCAACGTAACACTCACAGCCGGAGCGTCCAATGATCTGACAGCCGCCTACAATCTGACTCTGAGCGCCACCACTGCCGCAACCGCATGGTTCAAGAACGGCAGTCCGATCATGATTCTGTTTATGCCGATGGAAGGTGGTTCGACGTGGGCGTTGGACGATGCCTCCGGCAACAACATCACATGCGTGCCGATGGGGAATCCGGCTTTCAATCCGACCGGCGGCCACGACGGCAACGGCTGTTTTGATTTTAACGGCACCAATTACCTGATCGCAGGCAACATGTTTCCCACCGGCGCCTCGTACACCAAGTCCGCATGGATCTATCACACCGTGAGCGGAGCATTCACGCACATTATTTCCGGCTGGGAACACAATCCGGGAATCGGCGGTCACGGACTTCGTGTGACAAGCGACAATCGCCTGAGCGCCGGCCACAACGGCAACTGGCGAATCGTGAACACGCCGGCCGGAACCATCGTCAACAATACCTGGTATTTCGTGGCGGTCACGTTTGACTATGCCTCCAGCACCATGCAGCTCTTCATCAACGGCAACCGGGTCGACAGCCAGGCCGTGGCCGCCGCGGACCGCAATGTCACCGATCCCTCGATCCTTATTGGCTCGACCCAGGGTTCATTCTGCTGGCCGGGACGGATCGACGATGCCCGCGTTTACAACTATGCGCTTTCGCGCGATCAGATTGCTGCGCTGTACACAACCGGCGGCGGTGACCGGATTGTGCCGTCGGAGGTGCATGTCGGCGAGGCCTGGCAGGCGCGCGTGACNCCGTATTCCGCNACCGAAGCCGGGACCATGTATGCGTCGAACCCCGTCACNGTNGGCNTNAGCAACCGGCCGCCGGTCCTGGCGACGATCGGCCCAAAGACAGTCAATGAAGCGCAGACACTCTCATTCAGCGTGACCGCCTCCGATCCGGACCTCACCGTGCCGTCGTTAAGCGCGACTCCGCTTCCGACTAACGCGACGTTCGTCAATAACGGCGACGGTACCGGTAGTTTCTCGTTCAGCCCTGACTACACGCAGGCGGGATCATATAATGTGACGTTTGTCGCCTCCGACGGCGCGTTGAGCGACACTGAGGTGGTTGTCATCACCGTCAATAATGTCAACCGGCCGCCTGTGATGGTCGCCATTGCTCCGCAAACGGTACTCGAAGGAGTGACACTCAACTTCACTGTCACCGCCTCCGACCCGGATGCCGATGCCTTGGCGCTGACGGCTTCAGCGGTGCCGGTCAATGCGACCTTCGTCGACAACGGCAACGGCTCGGGAGCGTTCTCCTTTACGCCGGCTGTCGGGCAGGCGGGCCTGTACCACGTCAAATTCAAAGTCACTGATCCGTCTGCCGCCGCCGATTCGACCACTGCGGCAATCAATGTCGTGTCGACATTGCCGCCGGCCGACTGGGCGGCGACTATTCATGTGGAAGGCGAGGTGGCCGGTACGGCTGCACACTCCGCCGAGGTCATCATCGGTACCGCGAGCGCCGATCTGACCACGCCGGCTGCGCCGCTTCCCCCCGAGTACACGACTTTTGCGCAGCTTTGGAAGGCGGGCATCGAGGGACCGTATTACCGCGATCTTCGCCAGTCCGGCGGCAAGTGTTACTACTGGGTGATTGAAGTCGATCCGCACGGCAATGTGGCTCCGTCCGGCACGCCGCGATGCGCCACCATCAGCTGGGACACGGCGCAGTTGAGTACGTCACGCCACTACGCGCTGCTTCAGGGTTCGGGGCCGGCCGGTACCCCGATAGTTGCGGATATGCGCGCCAGTTCCTCATATCAGGTCTGCGATACGCAATCGTCGCACTATTTCACGATTCAGTGGTACGATGACTCCTGCAGCGGAGTTGTGTTTGCCAACCTCACCCTGACTGCCGGATGGAATCTGGTGTCGTTGCCTGTGACGCCGGAGTCTTCACAGGTTAGCCAGGTATTCCCGACCGCCGAGGCCGCATTTGGATTCACCGGCAGTTATCAGGAAGCCGTGAATCTCGTTCCCGGTTCGGGCTACTGGATCAAGGTGCCGTCGAACGTGACCGTTACGCTCTCGGGCCTGCCGGTCACCGACGCCTCCCGCGCTCTGAATGCAGGTTGGAATCTGGTTGGCGCGCCGAACTGCACCGTCACGCCGACCACTACGCCGTCGGGAAATATCGAAGCGATCTTTGGCTTCAACGGCGCCTATTATCCGGCGACACAACTGAGCGCCGGAGCCGGCTACTGGATCAAATCCACTGGCGCCGCAACCCTGAATGCCTCGTGTGCTTCCCCGGCGCCGTCGGGCAGTGCGACCGCCGTGGCTGCTTCGACATCGACAAGCGGAGTGTTCACGCTTCATGCGGAAGGGGAGAAGGTTGATGGCGCCAGTCGCGCCGATGTCGTGATCGGAGTCGATGCGCGCAGCCAGAGACTGCCGGAACCGCCATCGATGCCGCAATATTCGGTGGCCTTGAGCGTGTATGATCGGTCGTCTCACGACAATCTCTATAAAGATGTTCGGAGTGATGCCGGTATTGCCAATGAGTGGATAATCGCGATCAATCCGCGGGGTAATGTCGGCGGCGTGACGACTTCCTCGGCAGTACTGAGCTGGAATACAGCCGACCTCGGCGATGCTCACTATGAAATACGCGAAGGGATGGGAACCTCCGGCAGAGAACTCGTTCCTGATATGCGCAAGGAAAGCAGCTTGCAGGTGAGCGGCGGCAACGAAGTGCTATACTTCACCATATCTCGCAATGCAGGCGCCAGCGTGCCGGGTGGCTTTGTGCTGGATCAGAACTATCCGAATCCGTTCAATCCGAGCACGCAGATCGGCTATAGCTTGCCGCAGCCAGGCCATATCCGACTGGAGATATTCAACGTGCTCGGACAGCAGGTGAAGACGCTTATCGACGGCTCGGTCGAGGCGGGACATCACCTCGTGACCTGGGACGCCACCGACGACAACGGAAGATCGGTAGCCAGCGGCGTCTATTTCTACCGCCTCACATCGGAGGGATTTGTCGACCGCAAGAAAATGCTGTTGCTGAGATAGCCCGATCCGAAAGAGCATATGCGAATGCCTGCAATCCCACTGGATTGCAGGCATTCTCTTTGGACCCGCGCGTTCGGCGCTCGCCGTGTGCTACCGCTCAGTCAGCTCAAGCCAGCTCGGATAAGCGATACGAAACGGTATCGAGACGACCACCGAATCCCCCGGCGGCACCGTCAAGCTCCATAATCCCTTGCCTGTTTTGTCGAGTGACAGCGGTCTGGGTTGAACATTGCCGACCGCGATCTTGACCCGGTTGTCCCGGCTGACCGGGACCGACTCCTCGATTTCAATTGTCTTCCCGCAGGTGCCGTGATTGGCTGCGACGATGCCCACCGTGTAGCTGAGTTGTGTCTTGTCGTAACCCTCGGACTTCTTGTACTCAACGAGAGCGCGCTTGACCGTTATGCTCTGATCGAGGCCGAAGGGGAGTTCGAATGTCTGATTCGGTGCAATCCACTGATTCAATTCGGCGCAGCCGAGGTAGTCCGAACCGCCGAAGATTGCGACCTTGCCGGGCAGCAACGGGGCGGTTCCCTGGTTCTGGACGGTGACCAGCCGATACGCTCCNTCGATNTTCCTCGGCCGGCTCGCNAGCTTCATGCTCCCGGTCAGCGTCGAGCGCGCGACAGTGGTGCGGACTGTCTGCTCTCCCGACGGAATGTTCTCCTTGCGCGGAACGGAGAAGGNNACGGCATAACCCTGCGCAGAGATGTTGGCGGTAGAAAAATCGGCGGCCATACCCGTGAGAAGATTGACTCCGCCAAGGGCTCCCAGCGGATCACTTACCGGCACGCCATCCACGATGTAGGCGACCTCTTCCGCACGACCTGCTCTCATGTAAACCTGTCCGGGCGTTGATACCTGTACACCCTGAACGGCCTTGAGGAGATTATCCACCGTCTGAACCGGCCTTGTTTCCTGGATATGCGCGGTGATTGCGGATTGACTGGAGGTTTCGAACTTGTTCAGAACATCCTGTTTATCAGTGACTTTTATCACATCAGTCCCGGAGGTTACCGATGAAGTCATTTCCAGATTCACCTGCCGGATCAAGCCGGGAGTCACGGCGATATTGGTCATTTGCAGGCCCGTGTATCCGACTGCAGATGCTTCCGCCGTATATGTCCCTGGCGTCACTCGAAGTATCGTGAACATGCCCCGATGGTCCGTCATGGCGCCCGTTTTAGTACCGGCCAGTCGAATGGATGCCCCGACAAGCGGCTCCCTGGTTTCCCTATCGACCACCCGGCCTTTGATCTCACCGGTGACAGCGTAATCCGGACCGGGCTGTTCCGATTCTCCCGAGGAGTACTGTGCCAGGTAACGCGGCATGAACTCGCCCGGTCCAACGCCGCGCGACGGAGTCGCCGTCGACAGTGTCAGGTCCACATCGATCCAGTCCTCCCCGGTCTGCTGCGAGATCTCCGCATTGTAGCTGAGTTCCACATGACTGGAGTCGTCGACCAGGCGGGCGTCATACAGCGGTTTCCATGAGGCCCTCGGCACCATGTACTCAAGTGCAAATGTCACCCTGCCGGCCGTTCTCATTTCGAGGTTCACGGTCACGGTGCGTGTCCGTTTCCGCCTGGGTTGAGCGAGACTGGCCAGTTCGGAGCGAAGACTGTCGATCCGGCCACAAACCTCCTCAAGCTCGATCTCCGCCAATCCAATGGAATCGCCGATCCGCTGCTGACGGCTGCCGATGAATTGCAGGGTTGATTCCCACTGAGTCGTGCTCAATCGCTCGGCGGTCACCTCACCGGCCATGCGTTCTCCGGCGTTGGCGGTGATGGTGCTCAAGAGTTTTTTCTGCGCAACATAGGCGGCGATACGGTTGTTAAGCACCCGCTCTTGTTGCCGCTCAGTCAGCGCTATCTGTCTTTCCAACTCCGCCGCTTTCACCTGAGGTTGCTCGATATGCTCTACCGACTTCACACTCAGCGCGCGGATGGTAATTCCCGCCACGCCGCTGGCCGAGGCGCGAAACGACTGCTCATCGGCGGTCTGCGGCAATCGCTCCAGCAGCAGCGTGTTGTCACCCTGCGGCAGGTCGAGAGAAAGTTCCCGCGTGATGCGCGCCTGGTCCTGAAAAACAGTCACTCTCTTGATTGGTGCCTCGATTGTCCGGTCCGGCGCGCCGCCTGCTGCGCTGTACCAGCACAGGACGACCACGCCGACCACCGCTCCGATTGAGTTTCGCGTACCCATTGGACCCTCCAGCAATTTTAATGTGGTTGACCGCGAATGACGGTAAAGGAATGAGGGCAGGTGGGGGTAGGCGATCCACAGCACGACTTCTGTCTGTCTCACCGCCGGTGGGTTGAGGTTCGCCTTCATCACAAGGACGGTTTGTCCCGGACCCCTGTGAAGAGGAAACTTCAGTGCCGTAAGAATTTCGCCTTCCGGGCAACTCCGAACCGTGGCATTCGTAACTCAATGAGGATTGGACAGAACGCCGGGAAATGGGTATAATGTCCGCCTCGTATGTTTGGCCAGATGACTAAGCTAACCGGTCCGTTCGGACCATAGAATTACTAACAGGAGTTGTAGATGAAACGAATTGCGCCATTCATTCTGGGTATTGCGTTGCTCGGTATCATTATGACGATATCCAGCGCGTATGCCGAGGGAAACGCCCGGGGAATTGACCCGAAGAATTTCGACACCACTGTCAGCCCGTGCCAGGATTTCTTCGAATTTGCCAACGGCAACTGGCTGAAAGAGAATCCCGTGCCGCCGGCGTACTCAAGCTGGTCGGTCGACGATGAAATGCGGGAACGCAACAACGTGATGCTCCACGAGATTCTGGAAAATGCGGCCAAGGATGCCGCCGCCCCGAAAGGCAGCAATCTCCAGAAGATCGGCGACTTCTTTGCGGTCGCCATGGACTCGGTGAAGATCGAAAAAGAAGGGGATACGCCGATCAAGCCGGAACTGGACAAAATTGCGGCGATCAAAACGCTTGCGGACCTTCGCAATGTCATCACCGGCTTTCACGCCGAAGGGAATGCGGTGTTGTTCAACTGCGG
>PQAP01000185.1 GCA_003105265.1 candidate division GN15 bacterium
GCTCGCATCGGCAAATATCGCGCGGCAGAGGAGGGGAGAGTATCGGTCGCCCAGCCGGCGCTCTTGCCGTGCTCGTGCGCCCACAATGCCACTGCACGTTCCTTGTCACTCGCCAGCCAGTCCCTTCGAAGTACCGATTGTGATTGCAGCGCGCTAAGAACCGTGGAAGCAATCAGGTCTATTTCTCCGAAGAGCAACGGACGAAGCTTCTCGGAGAGGGCAGCGACAGATTCCCGAAGATTGGCGTGCACCACCAGACTCTTGGCCAGATCATACAAGACCTCGGTTCGTTCTTCGCGCTGACGTATCAGTCGCTGGCGGGTTCTAATGCGATGTGCCAACGTCCCCGTCACCAGAGCGGCTACGAAGTACGAGCATACCATCATTACGTCTTCCGGTTGCCGGATGTACAGCGTACCGGATGGAGGAATGAAGAAATAGTCCCAGATCAAGGCGCTGAGGACCGCAGCGAGAGTAACGGCGCCGAAAGTGACAAAGAGACCTAACACCATTACTGATATCAGAAAGAGGAAGCCGACTGCTTCGTAACCTATGACTGTCAGCAGGATCGAATTGATGAGTGCCACAGCCGCTACGACGCCGACTGCCAGGGCGTACGGTTTGGCGCTGAAACGATCAATATCGCGATGTACTCGCGCGGCCACCTGCTGCGCCATCTTTTGCTCCGGATGAAGGACGAGAATATCATAATCGGCATGTGGGCGAGCCAGTCGGTCAAGAATGGAGCCGCCCGTGATAACGTCACGCAATCTTCGAGTCGGCCGTCCAACCACCAGTTGAGTGACACGGCGCTGGCGAGCGATCCTTTCCAGTGCGGTGGGGATATCGGTGTCTGCGGTCGATACCAACTCTCCACCCAACTCCTGCACGAGTTGGAGGTTCCTGGCAAGCGTTGCCCGGTCGCCCGGTGACAGCGATTCGCCCGTGTCTACATGGACTGCCAGCCACGGTGCGCCCAATCCGAACGCAATCCGGCGGGTGGCTCTTACCAAACCTTCCGAGTGCGGGCTGTGACTGACTGCCACCATGAGTCGCTCGGCCGGTTTCCACGTCTCTGCTCCTCCACCGGTAGCGATTAGATCGTGTAAATCGCTGTCGACCTTCTCAGCCGTCAGGCGGAGAGCCAATTCCCGAAGTGCCGTCAATCGGTCTTCTTTAAAGAAGTTTGCAGCCGCCGCTTCCGCCCGTTCGCCGAGGTAGACTTTTCCTTCCTCCAACCGCTTCAGCAATTCTGCGGGCGTGATATCCACCAACTCAAGGGCCGAAGTTCGTTCCAGGATGGCATCTGGGACCGTTTCTCGCACAGTGATTCCGCCGATCGCTTCGACCAGCGCCTTCCGGCTTTCGATATGCTGCACGTTCAGCGTGGTGTAGACGTCGATTCCCGCATCCAGCAATTCCACCACGTCCTGCCAGCGCTTGGGGTGGCGGGAGCCAGGTACATTGGTATGAGCCAGTTCATCAACCAGCGCCAGTTGCGGTTTGCGCTTCAGAAGCGCATCGAGATCCATCTCCCGGAGATCGGCGTTGCGGTAGGTGATTTTTCGGCGGGGAACGATTTCGATGCCTTCCGTCAGCGCCGCGGTCTCATCCCGGCCGTGCGTCTCGACCAATCCAATGACAACATCAACGCCCTCGTGCCGTCGTGCCCGCGCCGCCGTCAGCATGGCATACGTTTTCCCGACCCCGGCCGACATGCCGAAAAAGATACTCAACCTGCCGGTGGGCGCGGTTGCTTCCTGCCGCGTGACGGCTTTCAGCAGCTGATCCGGATCTGGCCGATCGTCACTGAGCATGATCAAACGTTATACTACTGCAATAGCGAATCCAAGGCCAGATTCAACTCCAATACGTTGACTCTCGGCTCGCCGAACAGCCCAAACTGAAGCGTCTTGATATGCGATCGAACCAGCAACTGAAGGCGTGACTGATCTTCGCTTGACAGGCGTCGGGCCTTCGCCACGCGGTCAATCTGAAACAGTGCCGCTTCAGGACTGATGTCCGGGTCAAGACCGCTTCCCGATGCCGTCAGGAGATCGGCCGGAATCTCGGCCACCGGTGCACCCAGGCGAGCTGCCCGGGCCTCGACCGAATCCTGGAGCGCGAGACTGGTCGGCCCAAGGTTACTCCCGCCCGATGGCATTGAATTGTAGCGGGTGGCAGATGGCCTTGGCCAGAAGTAACGGTTCGATACGAATGTCTGCCCCACCAGACGGGAGCCGATCGTCCTCGCGCCGACCTCAATCATACTCCCGGCCGCCTGGCGACGAAAGACCACCTGTGACATCCCGGTGATCATGAGGGGATAAATGATTCCGGTGAGGACTGTCAGCACCACAAGCACACGCGTTGCTATCCAGAGAGTCTTCATTGTCACCAACCTCACCTTATCAGCCCCATTGATGTTACCAGCAGGTCGATGAACTTGATGCCGACAAACGGCGCCAGCAACCCTCCGACACCCCAGATGAGGACATTTCGGCGCAGGAGAGAGGCCGCGCTTTCGGCGCGATATCGCACACCGCGCAAGGCGAGCGGAATGAGCGCAATGATTACCAAGGCGTTGAATATGACCGCACTGAGAATCGCGCTCTGGGGCGACTCCAGTCTCATGATATTCAGCCCGGCCAGCGGCCCCGCCTTGGCGCCAGCCACCGCGTAGAGCGAGCCGAACATAGCCGGCAGGATGGCGAAATACTTGGCGACATCGTTGGCGATACTGAAGGTCGTCAGCGCACCTCGGGTCATCAGCATCTGCTTGCCGATCTCCACCACATCGATCAGCTTGGTCGGATTGCTGTCCAGATCGACCATATTGCCCGCCTCACGCGCCGCCTGAGTACCGGTGTTCATCGCGACTCCGACATCCGCCTGCGCCAGTGCCGGCGCGTCATTGGTGCCGTCGCCGGTCATTGCAACCAGATGCCCATTCTTCTGCTCGTCACGAATTCGCTGGAGTTTCACTTCCGGCGTGGCCTGTGCCATGAAATCATCGACTCCTGCTTCGGCCGCAATTGCCGCCGCGGTGAGGGGATTATCGCCGGTGATCATGATCGTGCGAATCCCCATGCGACGAAGGTCCGCGAAGCGCTCTCGAATACCCCGCTTCACCACGTCTTTGAGATGCACCACTCCCAGAACCTGAGGGCCATCAGACACCATTAGAGGCGTACCTCCCGACCTGGCGATAGTCTCCACAGCCGCCGTCATTTCAGAAGGTACTCGACCGCCCAGCGATTCCACCTCTCGGCGAATTGCCGTAGCTTCTCCTTTGCGAATCCGCAGCGACATCTCCCCATCGTCGAAAATGTCGACCCCACTCATGCGCGTCTGGGCACTAAACGGTATGAAGCGGGCCTGCGATGGCGTGAGTCTTTGAGCGCGCAGGCCAAAGCGGTCCTTCGCCAAAACCACTACCGAGCGTCCTTCCGGGGTTTCGTCGGACAGGGACGCCAACTGGGCCGCTTCGGCCAGATGCTGGGCCGTGATCATGGGAGCCGGCACAAACTCTGTCGCCATCCGGCTGCCAAGCGTGATCGTCCCCGTCTTGTCGAGCAGGAGGACGTCGATGTCCCCTGCTGCTTCAACTGCTCGACCGCTTCTCGCGATCACGTTGCGGCGTATCAGGCGGTCGATCCCGGCGATTCCAACCGCGCTAAGTAAACCGCCGATAGTCGTGGGGATGAGGCAGACCAGCAGCGCGATCAAGACCGGAACGGTAACTAATCTGGACAGATCCTGGTGCGCCGCCAGAGCGCTATAGTCGGCGAAGAACTTCAGCGTTGCCACGGCCAGGAGGAATACAATAGTCAGTCCGGCGAGAACGATGCTGAGCGCGATTTCATTCGGCGTCTTCTGTCGCCTCGCGCCTTCGATCAGTGATATCATCCGGTCGATAAAGCTGTCGCCCGGTTTGGCCGTGATTTGAACGATGATCTCATCGCTGATAACTTTCGTGCCGCCGGTGACCGCGCTGCGGTCGCCACCGCTCTCCCGGATGACGGGAGCGGATTCGCCGGTGATGGCCGATTCATCGACCGAGGCAATCCCTTCGATCACTTCACCGTCGGCGGGAATGGTGTCACCGGCCCGGCACACGACCTTTTCAGCGAGGCGCAGTTGCTCGGCGGGGACTTCCCACTCCTTGCCGTCGATCAGCAGTCTCGCGGTGACTCTGGTGCGCCCGCGCCGCAAGCTCTCCGCCTGAGCTTTGCCGCGTCCTTCGGCAATGGACTCGGCGAAATTGGCGAACAGAACGGTGAACCAGAGCCAGAGAGCAATCTGCAACTCGAACCCGGAGAACTGACGAAACACCAGGCCGTAGGCAAACCAGGCCGTTGTCAGGATAGCGCCGACTTCAGTCACGAACATGACCGGATTGCGCAACTGTGCCCTTGGCCGCAACTTCTTTACGGCGTCTCGAAGCGCGGCTCGCACGAGGGCGGTCGAAGTCGATTTGTCCGTTCGTTCGTTCATGGTCACACCTCAGAACGCTCGCCCGGCCGCCATCAGGAACTGCTCGACCACCGGACCAAGAGTGAATGCCGGCACGAACGTCAACGCGCCGACTATGAGAATCACGGCGATCAACAGAACAGCAAACGTCATATTGTCGGTTTCAAAGGTCCCCGCTGACACGGGCGAGTATTTCTTGCCGGCCAGATTCCCGGCAATCGCCAGGATGGGCACGATGACAGCAAACCGCCCGATGAGCATGGCCAGCGCCAGAGTCACGTTGTAGTATGGTGTGTTGGCATTGAGGCCGGCGAACGCACTTCCGTTATTGCCGGCCGCCGATGAATAGGCATACAAGATTGCGGACAAGCCGTGCGGTCCTCCATTAGCCAATCCCTGAAGTGCGACCGGCAGAACGCACGATATGCCCGCGCCGAGAAGTATCACGGCACTCGGCGCCAGAATCGCCAGGATCACCATCTGCATCTCAAACGCTTCGATCTTCTTGCCGAGATACTCTGGGGTTCTGCCTACCATGAGGCCGGCCAGAAACACGGTAAGCAGGACAAACAACAACATCCCGTAGAGTCCTGAACCGACACCGCCGAACACAATTTCTCCCAGCATGATATTGAAAAGCGCGATTCCCCCGGCCAGCGGCGTCATGCTGTCGTGCATGGCATTGACTGAGCCGTTGGAAGCCGCCGTCGTAGCGACCATCCAGAGGACACTGTTGGCCACACCGAACCTCGTTTCCTTTCCCTCCATGTTGGCCGAGAGCCCGAGCACCGAATTGTGCGTTGTCTCCGAACACAGCGCCGCCCCCAGGCCGCCGACCAGTAAGACCAACATAACGCCGAATATGACCCATCCCTGTTTGCGAGATCCGACCATCCTGCCATAAGTGATCGCCAGCGCCGCCGGGATTAACAGAATTGCCAGCATCTCCACAAAATTGGTCAGGGGCGTGGGGTTTTCCAAAGGGTGAGCGCTGTTGGCGCCGAAAAATCCTCCACCGTTGGTCCCCAGCTGCTTGATCGCCACCTGAGAGGCGGCAGGCCCCAGTGGGATCGTCTGCTTCTCACCCTCTACAGTCGTGACCGTACGCGCGGGAGCCAGTGTCTGCACTACCCCTTGGCTTACCAGCACCAACGCGAGGATAACGCTCAGCGGCAACAGCACGTAAACGACGCTTCGCGTCAGGTCGACCCAGAAGTTGCCGATCGTGCGAGTGGTACGCCGCGTGATTCCTCTGATGAGCGCCAGCACCACCGCGATGCCGGTAGCCGCCGATAAAAAGTTCTGTACAGTAAGCGCTGCCATTTGCGCGAAGTAGCTGACTGTCGTTTCGCCGGCGTAGGACTGCCAGTTCGTATTAGTCACGAAACTCACTGCGGTATTGAAGGCCAGATGCCACGACGGCGCGGAGACATGCTGGGGGTTCCCGGGCAGGTAACGCTGGAACATTAGTATCAGATACACCGTGACCA
>PQAP01000186.1:0-730 GCA_003105265.1 candidate division GN15 bacterium
AAGTATCCCAACAACAGCAACGCCATCGAAAACATCCGACAGGCGCGCCTGCGCATGCAACCCTGAGGCGACAGCGGCTCCCCGTGAGTATGTTCCAGCGGCCCATCAAAGAGATCAACGCCGAGTTCATTGCCGAAGAGAAGTATCTCGACAGCATCCGGCGGGTGGTCAAGGAAAGCTGTTCCACCGCCGGCATGTCGACCAAGGATACCTCGGCGGTGCTCCTGGCGATCGAGGAAGGCGCCACCAACATCATTCGGCACGCCTATCTCTATGAAAAAGGGACGCTCCGTCTCCGCATAGTCATCTATCGCAAGCTGCTGGCTTTCTCCTTGTTTGACACCGGACGTTCGTTTGAACCGCAGGGCAACGGCAAACTCGACCTGGAACGGCTGGTCGATTCGGGGCGCAAAGGGGGGCTCGGGTTCTACATGATCCAGAAGATCATGGACTCGGTCGAGTACCTCTCGTCGCCTGAATTCAACGAACTCCGTATGATCAAGCGCATCAGCCGGGCGCCCTCGGAAGCCGGACCGCTCTTGCAGCGGATGTCGACGCTGCGGATGAAGTTCTCGATCTGGACGTTCTTTATCGTCGCGCTGATTGTAGGCACGGCGTTCTATTACATCAACAGCCGGAGCACCATTGAAATCCAGCGGCATCTGGATGACACCGTCGCGGCGCTCGGCAAGACTATCGCCGGCCAGGCGGCGGGGTACATCATCAACCG
>PQAP01000186.1:1025-4057 GCA_003105265.1 candidate division GN15 bacterium
CTGCTGGTCAACACGCGGCGGGCCATTCTCTATTTGACCGGCGTGCTGCTGCTCATCGGCATCGCGGGGATTTATCTGTTGTCGAATTATTTTGTGACGCCGATCCTCAAAATCACCGAGCGGGTACGCCGCTACTCGGCCGGCGACATGGAAACCGATTTGCCGCTGGAAGGGGCGGACGAGTTCTTTGAGATATCCCGGGCCCTGAACGACATGACCACGCGGCTCAGTCGCGACCGCCGCAACGTGATCGAGCGGGAACGCATGGCCAAGGAAATCGAAGTCGCCTCGCAGATTCAGCGCACGCTTCTGCCGCGGGAATTACCGAAGATCAGGGGGCTCGATGTCGAAGGATTCTATCGCGCCGCATCTCTCGTGGGCGGGGATCTGTACGACGTGTTCCGGCTTTCCGAGGATCGTTACTGTCTGGTGGTGGCGGATGTGTCCGGCAAGGGCGTGCCGGCCTCGCTGGTGATGTCGATGCTTCGCACGGTGCTTCAGATCTACGCCGACAAAGCGAGCTCGGCGCGACAGACCCTGCTGATGGCCAACGAATACCTGGTGAAGAACATGCCGCCGGGGATGTTCATCACGGTGCTGCTGGCGATATATGATTCGCGCGACCGCTCGCTGGCGATCGTTTCGGCGGGTCACAACCCGATGCTGTATTACGAAGCCGCGACCGGCCGTCTGAGCAGCGTGAAGCCGTCCGGCATGCCGCTCGGGGTCGATGTAACTCTGGAGCGGGATTTTGCCTCGGGGTTGCAGGAAATGACGCTCACGCTGAGTCCGGGAGACATGTTTTTCATGTATACGGACGGGATCACGGAGGCGGTCGGTCGGGATCGCCAGCAATACGGCATGGAGCGGCTCAGCCGGTTTCTGTCGGCGAAGTGCCAGAGCGCGCGGACGGAATCGCTTGCGGACATGGTGCAGGCGCTCGCAGATGAAATAGACAATTTCTCCGGGTACGCGCGGCAGGCCGACGACATCACGTTCATCCTCTGCCGGGTGCGGCCGGGTGAAAGCACGCGGGATACGGGGGCCGCATCGCGCCATTTGCCCACGACCTCGCTTCAGGACGAAAGCGGCGTGAACTAATTTTTCGCTTGCCAAGGGGGAAGATTTTTCCTTACTTCAAAATGATCCACAATACTCACGGGCGTGGTTACGAATCTAAAGTATGGATAACATAACGATCTCTCTTTCAGAATCCGGCCAGGATCGATTCGTCTCCGAGGTGCGCGTCGACGGCGTTATCGACACGCTCACGGCGGGCGAACTGGAAGAGGTGATCGACTCGCTGTTGCAGCGGGGGCGGTACCGGATCGTGTTCGATCTGGCCGGCGTGGATTATATTTCGTCGGCGGGCTGGGGCATTTTCATTTCCCATATCAAAGAAGTGCGCGCGGCGGGCGGGGATATCAAGCTGGCCGGCATGATTCCGAACGTCTACGAGATTTACCAGCTTCTCGAATTCGACAATATTCTGCAGGCGTGCAATTCCGTGGATGAAGCGCGCGGCAAATTCGGCGCGCCGGGCGCCGAGCCGTCAAAAAAAAAAGCGTCCCAGTAACGCGGCTCTCGGTCGTTGACCACTTCTCCGATCATTCGTCATCAGTTCATACCCGCGATTCGGCGTCGTTTTTCGGCGGTGACGACGGCGACGCCGGCGACCTCAACGAGCGGGTTCTCCGTGCGGTCTACCACGATCCGTTTGCCAGCATCCGAGAGCTTCGACGGGACTTGAACCGGAAGCCGGGGCATGACTTGGTTGGCTGGTGGCAGGTGTTCTCGGTGTTGAAGAAACACCATTTGCTTCAGAAGCGATCGCGCTTTCGGTATGCCCGGAACCGGTCCCGCTCCAATTTTTGATTGACACGTCTAAGCCGCTTTCTATATTGAGGTTAGAGAGTTGACCTATTGCAGGCGGCGCTATCCATGACGACCCAGACCGGACTCATCATTATCCTGGGTATCCTAGTCGTCTATCTCGTATTCCTATTGATTAGCAGGGCCCGTCGCGAAGAGCGACAGAAGGTGATTATCAATCTGATGTCGGTCAGTGAGTTCACTGACTTTCTGCGCACCAACTCGGTGGATGGAACAATTCTGGTTGTGGCCGGAAAGGTGTCGCAGGCGCTAAAAACTGCGTTCGGCTGTGACAAGATCGTCTTCCTGCGCAAGCAGCGCGGCTTTCTGGAACTGAACTACTATCACGGGATTCACCGCTTCGACCGGTCAGAATTCCGGGTCAAATTCACGCCGGAACTGGCCGATCGGTTGCGGGAGAGTTTCTCACCCCAGCCGCTGGCGTCGCTCCAGCCGCTGCTGGCGGAATCGGTGTTCAAGAAGTTTACGGATTCGGGCGTGAACCTGTTCTTCCCGATCTTCTGGCGCGACAATCTGTACGGCGTGTACTTCATCAACAGCACGATAGAAACATCGACTCCCGGTTTCGCGATGCTGGTGGCCAATCTGGCGCATTCGCTGTCGGCGGCATATCACGTCAAGTGGCACGAATCCCGGTACGAGAAACTCCAGCAGCGTCTGGCAGCGGGCGACAATCGTAAACCGGGGCATGACGATCACCGGGAAGCGGCGACCATTCTGAAACTGATCCGCCATCGGACGGCCGAATCACTGGTGCCACGCCTGGTCGAGACCGTGCAAAGCCGCCTCCATGTTTCCCGGGTGGCGCTGTTTTACGAACCAAGGGGAAATGCCGAGGAAATGCACGTGGCGCGCTGCGGTATCCCGGATCATATCGAGCCGCTGCCGCGATCGTCGTTCCGCTCCCTGATGCATTACGTCACGTCAGAGCAGGTAAGACCGTTCGAGGAGATTGCCGGGCTGCAGGAACCGCTGGCGAATTGGCTGGCCGGGCTGAAGCGGTCGGGGCTGAAGTATCTCACGTCGTTTCCGCTTTCCGATGATCGGGCCGGGTTGCTGGCACTGGGGGAGATGAGCGAGGTATCAGCGGTGAACCATCTGGGTGCGCTCCGTCCCACGGCCCGCGCGCTGGTGGACAA
>PQAP01000187.1 GCA_003105265.1 candidate division GN15 bacterium
ATCCCCGACGACAACTGCTGCCACATTTCCACCGCTTGCGTCCATTCGCCGACCTTCTTCAAAGTCTGCGCGTGGAAAAACAGCATTTCCTCCGTCATCTCCGGCTGAACCGCTTTCAGGCGGTCACAGCATTTCAGCGCCTTGTCATGATGACTGCGCCGGCGGTAGACCCGCGACAATGAATACAAATCCTCGCCCGCCCGAAGCGAATCCCCCTCAGTGACAAACGCCCGGTGAATGTGCGCCATCAGAAAATGCAAACTCAGAATATCCAGCCGGTTGTGCTCCATCACGCCCGGCAGCCGCTGGCTGTCTTCGGTCGATAGCCAGTCAAAGTAAATGCTCGGAATCAAATAGCCGGGGGTGTCGGACTCGCGGAAAAATCCAAGCAACTGCTGTTCGGCGTTCACCAGCGAGCAGTCTTTGATACGCCGTTTGAACAGCCGACGCGTGGGATGCAGCAGATCGATGTGATGGCCATCCGAGCCGAAATCGCGCGCCACGCGGTTGATAATGACGCGGTCGCGGAGGAGCGGAATATCAAACGCGCCGCCGTTGTAGGTGACAAGCGTTGCCTGGACATCAATTTCCTCCAGCAGCGTTTCGAGCATGCCGGTTTCATCGGTGTAATCCGGAATCAGGTATTGCGTGATTTCAAAACCGTCATCGGTGATCTTGCCGACCCCCACCAGAAACGGCACGGTGCCCGCGCCGCCCAGCCCCGTGGTTTCGGTGTCGAGAAAGATGAGGTTGGCAGGATTGACTTCCCCCGGATCATCTTTCGCGGTGAATGCAGAGAGCGGATAGGTTTCGCTCTGGATGACATCTTCGAGCAGAACCGAGCCGTGGAAATGAGTCGCCGGGAAGACTGTCGTCACCGAAACGAAAGTGCCGCTTTGAGTGTGCACCAGTTCGCCGTTGACGGCCTCGGCCAGTTTGCCGTAGCGGGAGGGGAGAGATCTCGAAGCTTTCTGGCCGGAGGAGATGTGCTGCCCGACCCGCTTCAGCCGGTCATTGAGATTCGACCCGGTCATGGCTCACTGCTTTGATCGCCGACTCAACTTTGAGCCGGGAATAGGGGTCGGTTTCGTAACCAAGATAGAAGTAACGGAAATTGCGGGTATCGGTGGAATCGGCGGTGACGAGCGCAATCGCGGCGTGGGCGCGGCGTTCCGGCGAGCCGCCGAACGCCTGCTCGGTGAGGGCATCGAGTGCGGCGGTCGTGCCGATCTTGCCGAGCACAACGCAGCCCAGATTGCCGAGAAGCTGGTTCTCGGCGGGCATCGAGTCACAGATTGCCTGCACGACATTGGGCGTATCGAGTTTCGGCAACGCCTCGGCGGCGGGCATGCGGGCGCCGTAGAACGGATCGCCGAGCAGGTGCACGAGATGCCGGATGCTCGATTGGATTTGCAATTGGCCGCAGCTTACCGCGGCTGATTTGCGGACGAGCGGGATGGTGTCGTTCATAGCGGTTATAACCGCCGAATCGGCGCGTTGGTCCTTGATTTTGCCGAGGGCGCCGATGGCCGACTCCCGCGCCTGCCAGCGACGGTTACTGACCGTGCCGAGCAGGCCGACGGTGGCGCTCGTATCGCCGATTTCGCCGAGAATGTAGCAGGAGCGCTCCACCACCTGGCCGGTGTCGTATTTGAGGACCGCGAGCAAGCTGGGGACGGCCGGGGCGCCGAAACGCTTGAGAATCCGCTCGATGGCGATTCGTTCGTAGCGGGATTTGCCGCCCAGTTTGCTCACCAGTCGGGGAATGACCGTGGGGCCCATGGCGACAATGGAATCATCGGCGGGTTTGATCATCGCCTGATACTTGACCTCGCCATTGGACGCGATCATAAAGAGGGAATCGAGCCGTTTGTCGAGCGAGGTCTGCGCGGATATGGTTGCGGGAATAGCCACAGCTGACAATGTGATTGCGAGGAACGAAATGGCAATCACATTCCGCATGGCTACTGCTGCGCCGCCCTGGTAGAATCGGCCGGCGGCCACTGGATATCCATGCCGCCGCCCCATTTGGAGTCGGTCTGCCAATAGAGATTGTCGCAGCCGTTGCCGGTGTACTGGTCGGAGCCGCCGAGATCAATGAATAGCCCGATCGAGCCAAAATCCCGGCGCGGGTTGCCATAGCCGTGAGTATTGGCCGGGTTCTTGATGAAATAGCGGTCATCGCCGGTGCAATCGACCAGCAGCCCCGCGCCGTTGGCGGAACCGGCCCCCTGCGAGAGATCGTAGCCGGTGTAGGTGTCGTTGCCGTGGCGGTCAAGNATGATNCCGCAGGCGTAATCNTGGCCGACCCCCTGCATCAGCCCTTTGCCGTAGTAGACATCGTTGCCGAAATCATCGGCGAGGATCCCCAGCGACATATGGGTGGCGCAGCCCTGGGCNTATTGATACGANTGATAATTGTCGTTNCCNGNGGANTCNATCAACATCCCNANNGACCACCAGTAACTGGTCCCCTGGGCGAAGATGTCGGAGAAATACTGNTCATCCCCCTTCAGGTCAGCCAGCACACCGATTCCGCCGGANATCTGCGGGCGCATTCCCATGCCGAATCCCTGCGCGAACGAGAGGTAGTGGTCCTCNTAGCGGAGGACATCCTTGTATTTGCCGCCAGCGTAGTAGCTGTCGGAGCCCTCGAGATCGTACAGCGCGCCGGCGCCCTCGACAAAGCCGAACCCCTGCGCATTGAGGGCGGCGTTGTACATATCGCGCCCGGATTCATCGATCAGAAGCCCAATACCAAATGAGCCGGCGGCCTCGACATGAGTGTCTCCGTCGTAACGGTCATTGCCGGCGGCATCGTAGAGCAGACCGAACCCGAAGAAGCCGGAGCCAAGCGCGAACGATTTGCCCTGGTAAATATCATCGCCGCCGTAATCGAGCAGCAGTCCGACCGACAGGCAGCCGGAGCCGAGCGTGAAATCGGTTTGCGAGCGATAGAGGTCGTCGCCGCCGAGATCGATAATGATCACGCCGTGGGGATTGGCGGGGTCGTACGAGAGATCGTAGACATCGTCACCGCCAAGGTCGAGAATGAACTTGCAGTCACCGCTGTAATAGTCACGTCCGGTGCCTCCGACTTTCCATCCCGGCTGCTTGCCGAGGAAATTCGAAATCATATCGGGCGGCGGAACCACCGCGCCGGTCTTGAGCAGGCGGTCGGTGTCATTTTTCAGGGAATCCACAAGCTTCCGGATTGCGGCGATCTGCGGCTGAAGTTCGCGAAGGCAGTCGATTCCGGCGGCGATAATCGGGTCCTTGTCTATCTTAGTACCGAACACAGCAAAGGAGTCGGTCCACTGCTCTTCGATCTTTTCGACCGAGTCAGATTGCTCGATCGTGAAAAACTCCTCCTCGGGATGGGTAACCAGCAGCTCCTTGAATTCGACCGTGAGGAACTTCTTCTGTTTGGCGGTCAGTTTCGCCAGCGCCATTTCCGTGCTTTTCGGGAATACGACATTCACATAGGTCGCGGCGCGGGAGAGCAGTTCGTTTAGCTGGAAATTGCTGTAATACAGATCGTAGCGCTTCTGCATCTCGTCGGCGGTCGGCTGATATGCCCCGTGGCGCGAAGTCTGGTATTCGCCCCTGAGGTCTTCGAACAGAAGCCCGGCGGCGATTTCCGGCTGCTTCTTCACGCAGGCCGAACGGATCGTAGCCGTATAGTCAATCATCGTCAGCGGCGACCGCATCAGATCGGCCACGAGCTTGATTCGAAACGAATCCGGCTCGGTGTAGTCGGAGCGGAAGGAGATATCCTGCGGCCGCAGATTCAAATACTCCATGAGGTGCTGAATGCCGAACTGCTCGGGAGCAATGGATGTAGAATCCGCCGGCGTAACGGCGGGCACAAGCGAGAAGATGAACAGCAGCGTGGTGAGCAATTGTCTCATCGGGCGCAAAGATAGCTGGGGTTTATGGCCGGGGTCAACCACAATTGGCGGCCCATAAACAAGGCAAGCGCCCCTTTCGGGGCGCTCGCACAAAGCTCTGGTGAGCGAAGACTTAGGCCGTGACGTCGTCGGTCGTGTTCTGGAGAATACCGGCTTCGGTAATCGTCCAGACATCGTTGGTGGCGTCGTCATCGATGTTACCGGTCGCGGTCGCGGTGAACGTGTTGGCGTTCGCCACTATGTTGTAGGTGTAGATCGCGCTGGCCTGAATCTCGACACCGATCTGCGGGAACGTGAACAGGGCGCCCGGAGCGCTGGTCAGGCCGTTGTCGCCGTAGCTGTTGTTGGCCTGGCGATAGGTGTGCTGCATGGTATAGATCTGCTTGAGCAACTGCTTCGCTTCAGACTGCTTCGACTTGGCGGTCGCTTTCATGAAGCGCGGAATAGCCAGGGCAGCCAGAATACCAATGATGACCACGACGATCATCAACTCGATCAGGGTGAAACCCTTGCGATTGTGGAACCGTGAGAACATAGTACCTCCTCAGAGTTATGATAGTTTGTCGGTTTCCTTCGCTATCCGCTTCAGCATATCACAAACCCCGTGCCGCGATTATCGCCATTATTTGCACAGCCGACTGTTTGGCTATTCTCATTGTATTCAATAGGTTACTTCCTGTGCAGGGGGCGATCCGGCGATTGGGATGACGACTGATCCCGTTGGTCGGCTCTTTTCCTCGCATTTCGCCATTGCATTTTGCAAAATGCAATGGTTTTTCGCGACTGTTGCGATCACCGGGAAATGAAAAGGGCGCCCGAAGGCGCCCTGTGAAATCGGTGCGGTTATGCGCGTCAGGTGTTGACGTCATCGACGGTGTTGGCCAGAATACCGTCCTGATCGATCACCCACGTGTCAATCGTGCCGTCATCATCAAGATTGGCTGTGGCGGTCGCGGTGAAAGCGGTGCCATTGGCCACGACCGTGTAGACGTACTTGGCTGTCGGCTCGATGTCGACCCAGATGGGATGAAGCGTGTTGGGTGCAGCGGCCGACGCCGGGCCGACCGGGTTGTAATACGAGTTGACGGCCGACTGCTGGCGATAGGTGTGCTGGTTCACGTAAATCTGCTTGAGAATGAGCTTCGCTTCCGACTGCTTGGTCTTGACGCCTGCCTTCATAAAGCGGGGCAGAGCCATCGCCGCCAGAATACCGATGATCACGACGACGATCATCAGTTCGATGAGCGTGAAGCCCGACCGGGCGCGAATTCTACTGGCCATATTCAAACCTCACTTTGATCTGCCTTACCTGCAACAGGCGAAACGAATGCAATCGGTATACCCTGACTCTGTGCATTTTCTGACTATTTCGCCGCCTTCTTCTGATCACCGGCGTCCGGCGACGGCGCCTGCTCCTGGAGTTTGTAGCGCTCGATCTTCCGGTACAGCGTCGAGGAATCGATCCCGAGAATCCGGGCGGCTTCCGACTTCTTTCCCTGCGTCTGCGCCAACACGAACTGGATGTATGCTTTCTCGATCGATTCCAGTGTCGGCGTCGACGGATTGCCGGCGTTGACCAGCTGGACCGGCTCCGGCCGACTGAGCTTCTCCGGAAAATCGGCGGCGTCCAGCGTGTCGGAGCGGTTCAGCAGAATCGCGCGCTCGATCGTGTTTTCGAGTTCGCGCACGTTCCCCTGCCAGACGTGCGACATCAACAGGCGCATGGCCGCCAGCGTGATCTTTCGCGGCGCCGTGCCGGACCGGGCGCTCAGCTTGGCGATGAAATGATCCACCAGCAGCGGGATGTCCTCGGTCCGCTCGCGAAGCGGCGGGATATGAATCGGGATGACATTCAGCCGGTAGAACAGGTCCGCCCGAAAGCGCCCGGCTTTGACCTCCTCCTCGAGATCGGCGTTGGTGGCCGCAATCAGCCGGACATCGACTTCGATCGGCTTGGTATCGCCAACCGGCGTAATCTTCTTGTCTTCGAGTACGCGCAGCAGCTTGACTTGGATCGCCTGTGAGGTGTTGCCGACCTCGTCGAGGAAGAAGGTGCCGCCGTTGGCAACGAGAAACAGCCCCTCCTTGTCCTTGAAGGCGCCGGTGAACGAACCCTTCTTGTGGCCGAACAGCTCCGATTCAAGCAGGGTCTCGGGCAAAGCAGCGCAGTTGATGGTCACGAACGGCCCGCTGCCCCTGGTGGAGTGATGATGAATCGCCTTGGCGATCAGGTCCTTGCCGGTGCCGGATTCGCCGCGAATCAGGACGGTCGAATCGGACCGCGCCACGCGCTGTGCCAGTTTCTTGAGATTGGCGACCGCTTCGGAGCTGCCGATGAATTTGTCGAACGAATTGTCTCCCTGAAGCTGGCGGCGCAGGGTGCTGTTCTCTGCCAGCAACTGGCGGCGACTGATGATCTTTTCAATCACCAGCTTGATTTCATCGACCTTGAACGGCTTGGTGATGTAGTCGGCGGCGCCCTGCTTCATCGCCTCGATCGCGGTGTCGACCGATGCGTACGCCGTCATCACGACCAGGTCCTGCTCTTTCTTGAACGACCTGACCTGCTGGAGTACCTCGATGCCGGTCATTTCCGGCATGTTGAGATCGGCAATCACCAGATCGTAGTTCTGCTCCTTGAGCATGGCTACGCCGTCGCCGGGCTCGGTGGTGGTCCTGACACTGTAACCTTCCTTGGACAGCATGATCTCCATGAAGTTGCACATCGACTCTTCATCGTCGATCACGAGAATAGAAGGCGGCATGGACGCTCCCGGTTACAGGTGAGAAGGTTCAGCGTTTACTTTCTGAATATTTCGGCAGCGAGGTCACAAGGACACAGAGAATCCGTCAAGTCTGCTCATTCTTCTTACAGGTGATTGACGCTTTCGGTCGCGGCGGCTATATTGGCCGCCGATTACGCGGATCCCGGCCGGGCAGGTGTTCGCCACAGAGCATTCGGAATTCAAGACTATAGGAGCGACTCCATAGATGGCATTTGGTCCTGTGACACGGCTGACCACTGACCATGGAGAACGCCGGAACTTCGGTCGGACCGGGGCAAACGGAGAATAGGCGATATGGCGAAACTGTCCCATCACGACCGGCTGCACATGATCCTCGCCGGTGAAAGGCCGGACCGGTTTGCCGCGTCCTTCTGGCGCCATTTCTTCCATCTGGAGCATACCGCCGACGGGACCGCCGACGCCATGCTCTGGTTCCAGAAGGAATTCGACTGGGATTTCATGAAGGTCAATCCCCGGGCCGATTACCATGTCCAGGACTGGGGCGTGAAGCTCCGGTACTCCACCCGGGAGCTGGAGAACCACGTCAAGCTCAGTTTCCCGGTCACGAAAATCGATGACTGGGCCAAGATTAAGCCGCTGCCCCCGACCTCCCCGACGCTGGCCGAACACCTGAAGCTGGTGTCGATTCTGCGCCATCGTTCCGGCCGGGAGCTGCCGATTCTGATGACGGTGTTCACGCCGCTGTCGATTGCCGGGAGAATGGTCGCCGAGCGCCGGACACTGGTGGAACACCTGCACTCGGCCCCGGAGACGATTCACGTGGCTCTGCGAGCGATCACCGCCACCTTCGTGCAATTCGTGTCGGAACTGAGAAACGCCGGGGCGGACGGGCTGTTCTTTGCGACCACTCACTGGGCGTCATCGGACCTGCTGACGTGGAGGGAATACGAGGAGTTCGGCGTACCGTATGATCTCGAAGTGATTCGCGCGGCGGAACCGGACGCGCTTAACCTGCTGCACGTCTGCGACTCGAACAACTACCTCACGCAACTCGTCACGCTGGGGTATCCGGCACGGATGGTCAACTGGGATGCTTCCGACCCGACCAACCTGCCATTGGATACGGCGGTAGAACAAATGCCGGACAAGACGCTGGTCGGCGGCGTCGATTACCGGGGCTGGCTCAAGCGGAGCCGACCGGATGAAATGCCGCATTTCATTTGCGAGCTTAAACGGCAATTCGAACCCCGGCAGCTAATCATCGCTCCCGGCTGCGCCGTCGAGCCGGGGACAGATATGAACAACCTACGGGCAATCAGGCAGCAACTGTGATGGATGCAAAACGGATTCAACTGGTCGAACAGATTCGCACGGCGATAAGCCGCGAGACGGAACGCGCACGGGTGCTCGAGATCGCAATCCGCTTGATCGATTCCTACTCGGACGATTTCAACTGGACCGGATTCTATATGGTTGAAGGTGATGTGCTGAAAGTGGGGCCATACATCGGGCCGGTCACGGAGCACACCGTGATACCGCTGGGGCGGGGCATCTGCGGCGCCGCGGCCACGCGGAAGACGACGGTCGTGGTGGACGATGTACTGGCCGACCCGCGCTTCCTGGCCTGCTCGATCCACACGCGGTCGGAAATCGTCGTGCCGCTGATGGACGGCGAACGGTGTATCGGGGAGATCGACATCGATTCCAACCGAATAGCCAATTTCACCGCGGAGGACCGGGAAATGCTCGAGGCAATTGCGCAAGTGGTCGTGGAGAAACTGCGGCAGATATAATTCGGCGCGGCTCAGCGATCGCCGTTGATGATGATCGAACCGCCGTTGGCGTTCAAGAGCAGCGAGTCCCTAGCCGACCGGCCCAGCTTGAGCACGCCCCGGGATTTTTCATCGCCGGTCGTGATCTGCAT
>PQAP01000188.1:0-15451 GCA_003105265.1 candidate division GN15 bacterium
ACCGGGACGTTTAACTTCACTCCGGACTTCACTCAGGCCGGAACATTCAACGTGACCTTCTATGCTTCGGATGGTTCAATCATCGATTCCGAGCAGGTCGTGATCACGGTCAATAACGTCAACCAGGCGCCGGTGCTGGCAGCGATAGGCCCTCGTTCTGTGAATGAAGGCGCCACGCTCAACTTCGGTGTCTCCGCCACTGACCCCGACGGCACGACCCCGATTCTGACCACGACGACTCCGCTTCCGGCGAACGCCACGTTTACCGACAACGGCAATGGCACCGGGACTTTCAACTTCACCCCGGACTTCACGCAGGCCGGCACGTTCAACGTGACCTTCTATGCCTCGGATGGCTCGATCATCGACTCCGAGCAGGTCGTCATCACGGTCGGCAACGTCAACCGGCAGCCGGTGATGACCGCCATAGGCCCGCAGACTGTGAGTGAAGGGCAGTTGCTCACAGTGCCGGTCTCTGCGAGCGACCCGGACGGCACTATTCCGACGTTGTTGACGTCGCTGCCGCTGCCGGCCAATGCCTCGTTCACGGACAACCTTAACGGCACCGGAATGTTCACGTTCAATCCGAGTTTCACCCAGTCCGGCGTTTACAGCGTGACCTTTATCGCCACCGACGGCGCGCTTCGGGATTCACAAATTGTGAGCATCACTGTCAGCCAGGTGAATCTGCCTCCAGTCCTGGCGGCAATCGGCAACCGTTCCACTACCGAGGGAATCAACCTCAATTTTGGCGTGTCCGCCTCCGATGCGGATGGAACCGTGCCGGCATTGACCGTGAGCACACTGCCTTATGGCGCAACCTTTACAGACAACGCCAACGGCACGGGCACCTTCAACTGGACACCGACCTTCAATCGCGCCGGAAGCTACAATGTGACGTTCTATGCCCGCGATGACTCCGCTGCGGTCGATTCGGAAGTCGTGACAATTACGGTACTAGAATCCGGCAATCACCCGCCGGTACTCGCGACAATCGGCAGCAAGGCCACCACTGAAGGGATAACGCTCAGTTTCCAGATATCGGCGATCGACCCGGACTCGACGGTCCCGTCGTTTTCCACTTCGACTCTGCCTGCGGGCGCGACGTTTGTCGATAACGGCGATGGCACCGGCAACTTCGCCTGGACGCCGGGCTTCACCCAGGCAGGCGCCTACAGTGTGACGTTCCGCACGTCCGATGGTGCGCTGATCGATACGGAACTCGTTTCGATCAACGTCTTCGAGTCCGGCAACCAGCCGCCCGTATTAGCGACGATCGGCAACCGTTCCACGACCGAGGGAATCAATCTCACTTTCAGCGTATCGGCGACCGATCCAGACGGCACCACGCCAGTCCTGTCCGCTTCGCCGCTTCCCGCCGGAGCGTCATTCACGAATAACGGCAACGGAACCGGCACCTTTAACTGGACGCCCGGGTTTACTCAGGCAGGTTCTTACAATGTCACGTTCCGTGCTACTGATGGTGTGGCGACGGATTCTGAAGCTATCGTCATAACCGTCAACGAAGCCGGCAATCAGGCGCCCGTTCTGGCGGCAATCGGCAATAGATCGACCACAGAAGGAAGCAATCTCAGCTTCACGATCTCGGCTTCCGATCCCGACGGCACGACTCCTTCGTTCACGACGTCGACCCTTCCGACCGGGGCGACTTTTGTCGACAACGGTAACGGTACCGGCAGTTTCAGCTGGACTCCCGGCTTCACACAGGCCGGCAGCTATCCGGTGACCTTCCGGGCTTCTGACGGCGCGCTCGTCGACACGGAATTGATCACAATAACCGTCAATGACGCCGGCAACCAGCCGCCGGTCCTCGCCACGATCGGCGCCCGGTCTGTCACTGAAGGCGTCAACCTCACATTTTCGATCTCAGCGACCGATCCTGACGGCACCACGCCGTCATTCACGACCTCGACGCTGCCCACCGGCGCGTCGTTCGTCGATAATCTTAACGGCACGGGCACGTTTAATTGGACGCCAGGTTTCACGCAGTCCGGCAGCTATCCGGTGACTTTCCGCGCTACCGATGGCGGTCTTCTTGATACGGAGATCGTGACCATCACAGTCATCGACGCCGGCAATCAGCCGCCGGTGCTGGCGACAATCGGCAATCGTTCGACGACCGAGGGAATCAATCTATCCTTCACGATATCGGCCACCGATGCCGACGGCACAATTCCGTCGTTCATGACCTCGACTCTGCCGAGCGGTGCTTCTCTGACCAACAACTTTGACGGTACTGCTCTGTTTAGCTGGACCCCCGGGTTCACCCAGGCCGGAACATATCCGGTGACCTTCCGGGCCACCGACGGCGTCGCAGTCGATACCGAGTTGATTACAATCACGGTTAATGAAGCGGGCAACCAGCCGCCCGTGCTTGCCGCGATTGGCAACAGATCAACGACTGAAGGAATCAACCTCAGCTTCACGATTTCGGCGACTGACCCCGACGGCACCACGCCGACCTTCACCACCTCGACACTTCCGACTGGTGCCACCTTCGTGAACAACGGCAATGGAACCGGTACCTTCAGCTGGACACCCGGGTTCACCCAGTCCGGCTCCTATCCGGTGACTTTCCGTGCCACCGATGGCACTCTCCTCGACACGGAGATCGTCACGATCACGGTCATCGATGCCGGCAACCAGCCGCCGGTACTTGCGGCGATCGGAGCGAAATCCACAACCGAAGGCATCCTGCTGACGTTCGGCATTTCGGCCTCCGATCCCGACGGTACAATTCCGAGTTTCTCGACCGGGACACTGCCGACCGGCGCAACATTCGTCGATAACGGCAACGGTACCGGCACGTTCAACTGGACCCCGTCCTTTACCCAGTCCGGCGGCTACAGCGTAGTGTTCCGGGCTTCGGACGGCGCGCTTGCCGATTCTGAAATCGTAAGCATCAACGTGCTCGAGGCCGGGAACCGCGCGCCGGTAATCTCGCCGGTCGGACCGCAGTCCATAACTGAAGGTCTGTTGCTGACAGTCAACATCACGTCGTCTGATCCGGATGGCACCATACCGGTACTGTGGACGTCGACTCTTCCGTCCGGCGCCGTCTTCACCGATGCCGGCGATGGCACGGGCAGTTTTACCTGGACGCCGACCTATCTGCAGTCCGGCGTATACAATGTGTCGTTCTTCGCGACCGACGGCATCCTCCGCGATACCGAAGCTGTTGTAATCACGGTTATTGACGCCGGTAATCAGCCGCCGGTGCTCACATCTATCGGTCCGAGAAGCACGACTGAAGGCGTGACCCTTACCGTGAACGTGAGCGCCACCGATGCCGAAGGACACATCCCGGTGCTTTCCACCGGATCCCTTCCGTCCGGCGCGTCGTTTGTCGATCACGCGAACGGAACCGGCACATTTACGTGGACACCGGTATTTAACCAGGCCGGCCTGTACTCCGTTACCTTCAGGGCTACCGATGACTCTCTGGCTGTTGACTCGGAAGTCGTCGCAATAACGGTAGTTGACGGCGGCAACCAGATTCCGATTCTGGCGGCCATAGGTAACCGCACTACTCTCGAAAACGTCAACCTGTCATTCGGCGTGAGTGCGGTCGATCCCGATTCGACAATTCCTGCACTCACTACCTCGGCCCTCCCGGCCGGTGCGTCGTTTGTCGACAACGGCAACGGCTCCGGCAGTTTCTCGTGGACGCCGAGTTTTGTGCAATCCGGAACGTATCCGGTCACCTTCTATGCTTCGGACGGAGTCGCCGTTGATTCCGAGAGAATCACGATTACCGTTACCGAAGCGGGCAATCAGGCGCCGGTGCTGGCCGCCATCGGCCCGCGCTCGACTACCGAGGCCGTTCGCCTGACCTTCACCATATCGGCGACCGATCCTGATGGCACTATTCCGTCATTCTCCACCTCGACCTTGCCGACCGGTGCAAGTTTGCTGGACAACCTTAACGGAACAGCCACATTTGACTGGACGCCGACCTACATACAGTCCGGCTCATATAACATCGTCTTCCGGGCGACTGACGGCGCCTTGACAGATACAGAAATTGTGGCCATCACGGTTGTCGATGCCGGCAATCAGCCGCCGGTACTTGCGAACATCGGGCCAAGATCAGTCTTTGAAAACCGGATCCTCAATATTGCAGTTTCAGCAAGTGACCCAGACGCTACAGTTCCCGTCCTGTCCACTTCGGCGCTGCCGTCAGGCGCGGTGTTTGTCGACAATCACGACGGCACCGGCGCACTGACTTGGACGCCGAGCTTCACGCAGGCGGCATCCTATGTGGTCACTTTCCGCGCCTCCGACGGAACGCTGGTTGATAGCGAGACCGTCGTAATCACGGTGCTCAATGCCGACGCCCCGCCGGTGCTCGCACCGATCGGGTCGCGCTCCGTGGCCGAGGCCAGCAACCTGAACTTCAATGTGTCCGCGACTGATATCGACGGGACGACTCCGGTTCTGACAACCTCAACCCTTCCTGCCGGAGCGACCTTTGTCGACAACCTTAACGGCACCGGCACTTTCAACTGGACTCCTACCCTTGCGCAAGCAGGTGTGTACAACGTCACGTTCTACGCGACCGATGATTCCGCCGCAGTCGATTCCGAGGCGGTCCAGATCACGGTCGGTAATGTCAATCAGCCGCCCGTGCTGGCCGCGATCGGCGCCCAGACTGTTGCGGAAAATATAAACCTGTCGTTTGGCGTCTCGGCGACCGACGGTGACGGCACCACGCCGACTCTGACCACTTCCACGCTTCCGACCGGTGCGACTTTTGTCGATAACGGCAACGGCACCGGTTCGTTTAGCTGGACGCCGACGTATTCACAGTCCGGAAGCTACAATGTGACCTTCTATGCCTCCGACGGAGTCGATATCGATTCCGAGCGCGTGGCCATCACGGTGACGCAGGTCAACCTGCCGCCGGTGCTGGCGACGATCGGTGCTCAGTCGATTGCTGAGAATGCTCTTCTGAGCTTCAGCGTGAGCGCCTCCGATCCGGATGCAACATTCCCGGCGCTGACATCGTCAACGCTGCCGTTCGGTGCCTCTTTCACCGACAATGGCAATGGCACCGGTTCATTCAACTGGACTCCGGGCTTCGATCAATCAGGGCTGTACAGCGTGACATTCTATGCCTCTGACGGCCAGTATATCGATAGCGAAGTGGTCGCCATCACGGTATCCAACAGCAACCGCGCGCCAATAGCCAACGCCGGTACGGATCAGATCGAGGTGCCGGTCAATTCGACCGTCCTGCTTGACGGCACGCTCTCGTCCGATCCCGATGCTCAGCCGATTACTTATGCGTGGACACAGGTGAGTGGGACGGCGGTCACGATCACTAATGGCACGACAGCTACTCCGTCCTTTGTCCCGCCGCTTCCGGGCAGCTACCGCTTCCAGTTGATCGTCTCCGATGGCTCGTTGTTCTCGACCCCTGACACGGTGCTGGTCAGCGCTATCAATGCTGCCCCGCCGCAGGCGATTGCCAATCTCTCGATTGCGATCTTGGCGGACAATATCGTTCTGAACTGGTCGGCCATCTCTCTTGATACGGCCAATTTGCCGACGCAGATCGGCGGCTATATCGTGTACCGTGACACCCTTGCGTACTTCACGCCATCATCGTCCGATTCCATCGGTGCGGTTTCATCGGCAGTGACGACGTTCACCGATAACAACAGCTTCGGCGCCAACGTGGTGGGCGATACGCTGCACCAGTACTTCTATGCGGTCGTCTCGTACGATATCTACGGCAATCGCTCCGCCGTATCCAACCGGGTCGGCGAATACGATTACGCGATTATCACGACCGCGTCGACCAGTTTCAACCTGATCTGCATACCGTTCGAGAATACCGGCATTACCGACGCCGTACAGTTGATCAATGCCATCGGCATATCCAACGTCAGAACGGTGAACAACTACCAGCCGACGTCGCAGAGCTTCGAGTCGCGCTTTGCCGCCGGCTTCGGCGTCAACTTCGCAGTCCTGCCGGGGCGTGTCTACCAGGTCAACGCCGCGCGTCCGACCACCTTCTCGGTGGCCGGCAACGTGCCCGCTCCGGGTGCGATCACGTACCCGATGGTGACCACGGTTACAACGGATTACAGTTTCCTCTCGATACCGTTCGAGCGCGAGCTATCGTTCTCGGTGGCACAGGATGTGCTGAACAACGTACCGGGCGGATTTAACACGATCAATAACTATGTGGCGGCCTCGCAGAGCTATCAGTCACGCTTTGCCGCCGGCTTCGGAGTCAATTTCCCGGTCAAGGCCGGACGACCATACCAGGCGAACAACGCCCGGAATGATGTCTTCCCGCACTAAGGACTGGAGTGAGCTATGGGAAAAAAGTATCTCGAAATAAACGGAGGTGCGACAGTGCCTAGGAGACAAAAGCGGTTCAGACTGATGAACGTGTTCGGAGTGGCGGCGGCACTCTTGCTGCTGCACACGTCCGCGGTCTTTGCCCAGGGATCCATCTTCGGTGCGGTACAGAACTCCAATCTGACCACGCCCGCCAACGGCGAAATCAGCTTCTACGGGTTCACCGACAACACCGATGATGAGATTCGACTCGAGTCGTCAGTCGGCGCCGGCTATGACGCCGGATTCTGGTTCGATGATTTCCAGAATTTCCTCTCCAAGACGCCCGGGAACCCGTATATGTACCGGTTCTACAATACGGCTAATGGGGAAGGAGCTGTCCTCTCGAAGCTCATCCCGAGCAACTCGTTCCAGCAGGAAGATATCGCTCTCGGCGCCATAACCTGGCCGGCCGCGCCCGGCGGAATGGCGGGTCGCGTCATTTCCTCGACGTCGGTTGTGCTGACCTGGACGCGCACGGCCGGACAGACCTATCACGTCTATCGCCGACCGGCCACTTCTCAGGGCTCATTCTTCCGAATCGATAATACTGCCGGTCTGCTCACCGCTCCCGGTGTGGCCGACAGCTTCTTCGTAGACAATACCGCGAGCGGCGGCGGGTCATTCCAGTATTTGCTGATCGCGCAGGATGTGTCCGGAAATCTCGGTCCGCACTCATCAATTCTGACGGTAAACACTGCTTCCATCGCGGCCCCGCTTATCACTTCCATAGCCCCGAACAACGGCTCCGGTCTCGGTGGCACGGCGGTAGTGATCCGGGGGATCGGCTTCGATGTCAACGGCGTAACCGCCACTCTGGGCGGCACAGCCCTGACCTCGGTAACGGTTGTCTCCCCGTACCAGATCAACGGTGTCACTCCTGCCGGATCCGGCGTGGTCAATCTCGTAGTCACGAACACTGCCTCGACGCTTTCCGCCACTCTCACGGGTGGATACACCTATCTCGGCAATCAGCCGCCGGTGCTTGCGACTATCGGTCCCCGGTCGGTCAATGAAGGTCAGGTCCTCAATTTCACGGTGTCGGCGACCGACGCCGACGGCACCACGCCGGTGCTGACCACGACCACGCCTCTCCCGACCAATGCCACCTTTGTCGATAACGGCAACGGGACCGGCACTTTTAATTTCAGCCCGAACTTCACCCAGTCGGGGACATACAACGTGACCTTTTACGCTTCCGATGGTACGGCCATAGATTCGGAACAGGTCGTCATTACGGTCAACAATGTCAACCAGGCGCCGGTACTTGCGAGTATCGGACCGCGCTCCGTGAATGAGGGCGCCAATCTCAATTTCGCGGTTTCTGCCGCTGATCCTGACGGCACCATTCCGGTATTGACGACCACCACTCCGCTCCCCGCGAATGCAACCTTCGTTGATAACGGCAATGGCACCGGCACATTCAATTTCAACCCCAGCTTCAGTCAGGCCGGTACTTTCAATGTGACGTTCTACGCCTCAGACGGCTCTATCATTGACTCCGAACAGGTGGTCATCACCGTCAACAACGTCAACCAGGCACCGGTGCTGGCGGCGATCGGTCCTCGGTCAACCACCGAGAACGTCAACCTGACCTTTGCCGTTTCCGCCACCGATGGCGACGGCACCATTCCCGTGCTCACTACGTCCGCGCTGCCTACCAATGCGACGTTCGTCGACAATGGCAATGGCACCGGGACATTCAGTTTCACCCCGAGCTTTACGCAGGCCGGGACCTATCCGATAACTTTCCGTGCTTCCGATGGTGTCGCGATCGACTCCGAAATAGTTACTGTCACCGTAGTTGACGCCGGGAACCAGGCGCCGGTGCTGGCGACAATTGGCCCGCGGTCGACCACTGAGCAGGTTCTCCTGACTTTCGGCGTTTCGGCGACCGATGCTGACGGCACGATACCGGTGCTGACGACGTCGACGCTTCCTACCAATGCGTCATTTGTCGATAACGGCAATGGCACGGGCACGTTCAGCTTCACGCCGAATTACACGCAGGCCGGAACATACAACATAACCTTCCGCGCCTCCGACGGTGTGGCTATCGACTCTGAAATAGTCACGATCACGGTGGCGGATGCCGGCAATCAGGCGCCGGTGTTGGCGGCAATCGGGCCCCGGTCGACCACGGAAAACGTCAATCTTACCTTCGGTGTCTCGGCGACTGACGCCGACGGCACCACTCCGGTGCTGACCACCTCGGCCTTGCCTGCGAATGCGACGTTTGTCGACAATGGCAACGGTACCGGTACTTTCAGCTTCACGCCGGGCTTCACGCAGGCGGGCACCTATCCGATAACTTTCCGTGCCTCCGATGGCGTGGCAATCGACTCCGAGATAGTCACCATTACGGTGATCGACGCCGGCAACCAGGCGCCGATTCTGGCCGCTATTGGTCCTCACGGTACGACGGAAGGGGTAACCCTTGCGTTTTCCGTGTCCGCTTCGGACCCCGACGGCACCACGCCGATTCTGACCACCTCGACGCTTCCCGCGAACGCGACGTTTGTGGACAACGGCAACGGCACCGGTTCGTTCAGCTTCACGCCGAATATGACGCAGGCCGGTACCTATCCGATTACGTTCCGCGCGTCTGACGGCACAGCCGCGGATTCGGAAGTCGTGACTATCACCGTAGCCGACGCCGGTAACCAGGCGCCGGTCCTGGCAGCGATCGGCCCGCAAACAACGACTGAGAATGTCACGCTGAGCTTCGCTGTCTCGGCGACCGATCCCGACGGTACGACGCCAATCCTTAACATATCCGCATTCCCGGCCAATGCGACGTTTACCGATAACGGCAACGGCACTGGGCTGTTCACCTTCACGCCTGATTTCACCCAGGCCGGCGTCTACCCGATTACGTTCTATGCGTCGGATGGAGTCCTCATCGATTCTGAGGTTGTCACTATCACGGTCACCAACGTCAATCTCCCGCCGGTAATGGCGACCATCGGACCGCGCAGCGTCAACGAGGGTCAGGTATTGACGTTCACCGTCACCTCCAGCGATCCTGACGGCACAATACCGGCTTTGACGACATCGGCGCTCCCCGCCAATGCGACTTTCGTGGATAATCTGGATGGTACCGGGACCTTCAATTTCGCTCCGGACTTCACGCAGGCCGGACCGTACAGCGTTACTTTCCGCGCCTCCGACGGCTCACTTACTGATTCACAGGTGGTGGCCATTACGGTGATCGACGTGAATCGGGCGCCGGTGCTTGCGGCAATCGGTCCGCAATCGATCGCGGCGGGTCAGGTGCTCAATCTCACGGTGACTGCCACCGATCCGGATGGCACCATTCCCACGCTTACGACCTCAACGCTTCCGGCCAACGCGACATTCGTCGATCATGGCGACGGCAGCGCCACCTTCATCTTTGCGCCGACCCTTTCTCAGGCCGGTCAGTACATTATAACCTTCACTGGCTCTGATGGCACGCTACAAGCATCCGAACCGGTGACGATCAATGTGACCCTCGGCGGCAACGCCATTCCCGTCTGGACTGCCGTGCCCGACACGGCGATCGACGAAGGCGCCACGCTGGTTCTCAACGTGACGGCTACCGACCCGGATGGCGCCGGAGTATTTCCGGCTCTGTCAATCACCACGACTCTGCAGCATTACACGTTTGTTGATCACCATGACGGTACCGGCACTCTGACCTACACGCCTGATTACCGTGATGCCGGCATCGATACGGTAAGATTCTTCGCCGTAGACTTCGGCACGCCGCCGCAGACCGGCGTGGAAGTGGCCCGCATCGTGACCAACGATGTCAACCAGCCGCCGCTGTTCGCAGCTCTGACCAACCGGACGGTCGAAGCCGGGCGACTCCTGTCGTTTGCTGTCTCCGCATCCGATTCGACTGATCCTCTCTGGCCGCGGCGGATTTTCCTGTCCGCTTCCGGCCTGCCGACCGGCGCGACCTTCATTGACAGCGGCAACAACACCGGCGCTTTCAGCTTCCTGCCGACCTCGACGCAGGTTGGGCTGTACACAGTGAACTTCTTGGCCGTCGATCAGGGAACTCCATCACAGTCGGCCACGGCATCGGTTCAGATTTCCGTCACCGCCGCCAACAATCCGCCGACGTTGAATCTCGCGGCCAACGAGGCCCGCGTGGTCACCGAAGGCCAGACGCTGACGGTCAGTGCTATTTCAACCGATCCGGACGGCGCCACACCCACGATATCCGCCGAGAATTTGCCGGAGAACGCCTCGTTAATTCAGATTGGTCCCGGTGAAGCCGATTTCGTCTTCACACCGAGCTATATACAGGGTGGAACGAGATCGAAGCTGTACCAGGTCATTATCAAGGCGACTGACGGCCTCGCTACCGTCAAGTCGACCGTGACCATTCAGGTCAATGATGCGGGCAACCAGGCGCCGATCTTCGACACGCTGCCGGTCAACCCGGCGGTTGTTGAGGGACAGACGTTGACCGTCCGCGTTCATGCGTCCGACCCGGATACGATGCCCGTCACGCTCAGCGCCGTGACAACGACTCTTCCGGCGAATGCGATATTCGTCGACAGCGGCCGGGGCCTCGGCGTGATTACCTTCGCGCCGAACTATACTCAGGCCGGGACCTACAATATCGATATTAACGCGAGCGACGGTGTCCTGATAACAACTGCTACTGTGAGCATCGAGGTGATCGAGGCCGGTAACCAGCCGCCGGTGCTTGCCACCATCGCCGACCGCACGATCAAGGAGATGCAGGCCTTCCTGTTCTCGGTCACGGCCACCGATCCCGATGGCGATATCCCAGTTCTGTATGCGGCGCCGCTGCCCGTCAATGCGACGTTCACGGACAATCACGACGGTTCGGGTACGTTCGACTGGGTGACCAACAACTTCGATTCCGGTCATTATCAGGTTACGTTCTATGCCCAGGACGCGGCCGTCAGTACCGTGATCGATTCACAGGTGGTCATGCTGACGGTGGTCGACTCCAACCTTGCGCCCAGCGTCTTTACCAGCGGCCCGCGCTCCATCTACGAAGCGGATACACTGTACTACGTTGTGACCGCCACCGATCCTGACAGCACCATCCCGCATATCAGCGCGAAACTCGATGGTCAGGATACGCTCGCGACCAATATGGTTTTCGTCGATTCCGGTAATGGCATCGGCGTCCTCCGGTTCATCCCGAGCTACTCTCAGGGTGGAACGAGCTCGATCACGTACTTCGTGCGGTTCTTTGCGACCGACGCAACTGATCCGGTGCTGATCACCCCGGCGCTCAGCAGNGTGTCNATCCGGGTAACCAANCGNAACGCNCCGCCNGTCATGACCTTCAGNTTGGGCACNGGTCCNTTTACGATTCCGGAAGGGGACTCNNTNNNCTTNACCATAACCGCGAGNGATCCNGACGGCGGNCTGCCGACCGTNTCGGCGACNGGNGTCCCGNTCAATGCGACNTTCGTCAGTGGNNTGNTGGCGAGNTCNTTCCGNTTCCGNCCCGACTTCACCCAGGCCGGTACGTACGTCGTTCGNTTCACCGCTACCGATGCCGGCGGCGCTTTCTCGACGCAGGATATAACCATCAACGTGACCGACGCCGGCAATCAGGCGCCCACTTTCACGGTCATCCCTCTGGATACGCTCAATGTGGCCGCCAACCTGTCTACGCGCATCCTGATTCAGGCGAGCGATCCCGAACATGGGGCGGTGACCATTACAGCCAACCCCGTTCTCCCCACGGCGGTATTTGTCGACTCCGGCAATGGCTCGGCGACCTACACCGTGTCGCCTTCGACGCCTGATATCGGCTCACTCTATACCGTAACCTTCACGGTGACCGATCAGCTTTCAGCTGCCGCCTCAACTACCACTAATCTTCGCATTGTGGCGTTCCTGCGCGGTGATATCGACCAGAATGGCCGGTATACGCTGCTCGATCTGGCCGCTTTGGTCAACTACCTACTCAGAAGTGGCCCGCCTCCGGCGATTATGCAGTCTGGCGACGTGAATGGTGATGGTATCATCAACATCGCTGATCTCACATATCTCGTAGCGTTCCTTTATGCCGGAGGCAACCAGCCGCCGCAATAAGTGCGTTTTGAGTGCGAACCGCTCTCAGTCAACATACCGGGACCGCCGACACGGCGGTCCCGCTCTTTTTCGTCCCGGTTCCGTCGGATGCGAGTCCTCATAGCATGTGAAAGCCTGACAGCCGAATACGCTGCTATTCAAGGGACTCGGAGAATTAAGAGTATTTGTGGGTAGTTTCTGCCGAAGAGGGGAATCCCGGCCTTCAACCGCCGCAACGAACCGGTCCCTGCATCTATCAAACTCTTGAACTTCCGGACCTGTTATCAGGCCTGCTGTTCTCAGCTCAAACCCTTGACACTCATAGCGTAAATGGCTATTTTGTATTCGGTAAGTTGGGGTGTCGGTGGTGAAGGCAACGGTCTCACACGTGACATCCGTTTTGGGTTTGTCGGTCATCTGTATGTTTTGTCTGCGCTCGGGGGGGCGGCTCTGACCAGGCCGTGGGGTGAGTTGATACCTACTGTGACCACCCCCGGTGAACTTTGTTGAGCGTGTACATCTGTTTACGCAATGCGACACATCTTCGAATACTGACTAGAGAATCCATGTATCGACTTGAAAACGCGAAAGGAGGTAGATTCACAGACTGAAGTAACCGTCATTTTTGCTCGAAGGAATGGAATTAGGCATTAGAATCAGTAATTCTGAGAGGACTTTTTCATGATGAGAAAATTTCTAAACGTGACTATCGTTCTCGCGGCAGTGCTGAGCGTTCTGGCGGCCACCGTCGGAGCGTCGGTTCGACCGGTCGACCCCCGCTTGCAGCAGGCCGAGCGCTTCAGCACGCACGTGGGTTTCACGGGCAGCGAGAGCAATCTTCCGGATCGTGCTCCCAGCACGGCCTCGGTTGGCGTTGCTAACCCCAATGTGGTGGACTCCCGGGGTGCACTAATCGCTCAGACCTGGCGCGATTGGCAGGCCCACATCAACGCCGGCAATAGCGTGGCGATCAACCCCAAGATCACTCCGGCCGGTCCTGCAGGCGTGCATTTCGTCTACACGCTGAGAGAAAACTCCGGCACCATGAACCGGTTCGGGTATTCCGCGTATGATCCGACGACCGGTACGTATCCGCTCCCGGGCGGCACGATTATCGTGAACGACGCCTCCCCGACCTCGGCGGAGCTGGGTGAATATCCGCGCGTGACTGTATACCCGGCCACCGGCCAGGCGATTGTCTCAGGCGTGGACATGACCGACTATAATAACGGGGCGACGTGGCAGATACAGACAGTGAAGGACTTTGCGCCCTCAACCGGTAACTTCGGCGACATTATCTCCGGTACGATTGTCGACCCGACCCTGGCGCTGCAGGGTAGCTGGACCGCCGCCGACTACCAGGTGCGCCCCAAATCAGCGCTCTCCGTGTTCGGTTCGGATACCGTGATGTACGTGGCGACTCGCGGTTTTGTGGCGGACGCCGACGGCAATTTTGCCATTAAGTTGTTCCGCAAAGTCGGCACAACCTTCCCGGCAACCAATCCTGATCCGGCGTGGCAACTGGTGCTCCTTGATACTTCGTCAAACGCGTCCCAGGAACTGACGACCGACCCGACGTCGTCGGCGGTGGCGATGGTCTGGACGAAATTCGCCATGGGCGACAGGACCAGTGGTTCCGGCGACGATATCTGGTACGCCAAATCGGCGACCGGCGCGACCGGCACCTGGACCAAGACCAATCTCACCAATTTGAACGCGAATTCGCCGATTGGTCCATGGACAATTGTTTCGACGACTTACGATTCGCAAGGGAAACTGCACATTGTCTATCCCGCTGCAGACGTAGCGGGCGGGCAGGGGGTCAACAGCATTATCTGCAAGCTGTGGCACTGGTCTGAGCAGGATAACAATACGTGGCTGGTGTATGACGCGACCTGGTCGCTGGCGTCCGTGTGCGGCCGTATCGGCTCAAACGTCATGAACGTCGGCCGGACCGCCATCGGCGAGTGCGACGGCCGTATGTACATCACGTTCTCGGCCAACGACTCGATGCTGACCGGTCACTATGATGACTGCTGTCAGAGCCAGAGCTTCACCTACTCCGGTAACGCTGAAATCTTCATGACGATTTCGAAGGACCTGACCGGCAAGAGCTGGGATCGTCCGCGCAACCTGACCAACAGCTACACGCCCAATTGCGATACCGGCACCTGCGCTGATGACCAGCACGGCAGCTTGACGCAGTTTGGTATGAGAGATGCCGACTTCGCCGGCACCGAGAACTGGACGAACGCTGTTACCTATGATGCCAGCGGCGGAGCGTACACCGGTGATTGGTACACTCAGCTGTTGTATTTGACTGATCGTTACCCGGGCTACGGCGGTGCCGGTGCCGGCTGGCTCGGAAATCCGGGCGGTCAGGGTCCGAACACGCTGAACGACGTCCGCTGGATTCGTCTGGCGTGCGTACCACCGGTCATGGCGGCCAACCTTGCTGTATTGCCGACTGCAATTACGTTCCCGACTTATTCGAAGCCGGGACACGATACCACGATCACCATCCGGATGGAGAACCAGGGTAACCAGGATCTGGTCTTCACGTCGGTGACCGATATCGAAGATAGTGCCAAGGGTCCGGGCGCAGGTCCGACCAACTGGATGACCCTTTCCGGCGTTCCGACAGGTATTGTTGAAACCGGCAAAGACAGCTTGAAAGTCACCCTGAACGCGGGTGGCGTGATCACTTCGGGACCGACTGTCCTGTTCGGTAAGATCCGGCTGCAGTATACGGCGCCGGCTCAGACCAAGGATATTCCAATCTATTTCACCGTGGTGGACACGATCGCCAACGCGGTTTGGGATACGATTGCTACGTCCTGCACGCGCCTGGCGGTGGGGACCAACGGAAATATCGGTCACAACTATGGTGATTCCTCCAATTTCGCGGTTGGTAAAGTGAACATGGATTATTTCGGCGCGGCGGGTGAGTGCGACACTGGCACAAACATGCGCGGTGACAACCGGGTGTATTTGGGCGACGGCTCACCGATCATCATCCGCAAGC
>PQAP01000188.1:15600-16016 GCA_003105265.1 candidate division GN15 bacterium
GTGACGGTGGACTCGCTGGTGAAGGTGGAGTGCACGTGGTGGGCGCCGAAACACGCCGACAGCTGCAATTTCATCATTCAGCGGATGCGGGTGTTCCCGGCGAACATCGCCTCTTCGGTCGCGAGCTTGCAGATCGGTGAAATCATCGACTTTGATATTCCGACCGACTCCGTAACCAGCAACAACATTTCAGGAACGGATCCGACGCGTCGTCTGGTGTGGCTGCGCGGGTACAACAGCACGGACACGGTGACGGACTGCACGGACAACTCGAAGCGGTACGGCGGCGTGGCATTGTTGAACTGGTTCATGAAGAACAAGGCCTGTTCGGATGTGCTGTACGGTGGTGCGGCGATTCCGAACGATGCGTACGTCTATCCGGGCGTATTCGCGGACAGCTTGTCACGGGTAATGCA
>PQAP01000189.1 GCA_003105265.1 candidate division GN15 bacterium
ATGCCTGATCTCGTCGTAGTCGATGGCGGCAAGGGGCAGTTGTCCTCGGCGGGGGCAGAACTGAATTCACTCGGGTTGAGCGAGCAGCCGGTCATCTCGCTGGCAAAACGCCTCGAGGAGGTTTATTTGCCGGGGCAGAGCGATCCCGTGACCATACCAAAATCATCGCCGGCACTCCTGCTCTTGAAACGGATTCGGGATGAAGCGCACCGGATCGCGATCACCTACAACCGGAAGGTCCGCTCAAAGCGCACGATTACCTCGGCGCTCGATGGAATAGCCGGAGTGGGCAAGTCACGCCGCGAGTCGCTCTTGAAGGAGTTCGGTTCCGTGGAGCGAATCAAGCAGGCGACGCCGGACGATCTTGCGCGCGTGAAGGGGATAAGCAGGCAATTAGCCGAGAAGATCCTGCAGGTACTGGCCAGCCAGTAGCGTTCAGTTGTTATTGCATTTCCGTAATAATCTCCTCTATAATTGAGTATGGCCACGACACCCAAAGCGTACACCGTCACCGCGATTACGCGGATGATTAAGACGGCTCTCGAGGAGTCGTTTTCGGATATCTGGGTGGAAGGAGAGATCTCCGGCTATCTTCATCACACGTCGGGACATCGGTACTTCTCGCTTAAGGATGAAAATGCCATCATCAAAGTAGTCATGTGGCGGGGGATAGGCGCGTATCTCAAATTCGAGCCACAGAACGGGCAGAAAGTGCGGGTGCGCGGGGATATTACGGTATACGAGAAGAATGGTCAGTATCAGCTCAGCGCGAAAGAGATTCTTCCGGTCGGGATCGGGCCGCTGGAACTCGCGTTCAGGCAACTATACGAAAAGCTGTCGGGTGAGGGACTGTTCGATGAAGAGCGAAAGCAACCGATACCGCAATATCCCGGTCGGATCGGCGTAGTCACGTCGCCGACGGGGGCCGCTATCCGCGACATCATTAATATCGCGCGGCGACGGAACAACTCGGTGCAGTTGATCATCTATCCGGCGCAAGTGCAGGGGGACGGAGCCGAGAAGACAATCGCCGCCGGTATCGAGTACCTTAATACCCGCGACGATATCGACCTTATAATAGTGGGGCGAGGCGGCGGGTCACTCGAAGACCTCTGGCCGTTCAATACTGAAATTACCGTGCGGGCTATCGTTGCATCAAGGGTACCCGTCGTGTCGGCGGTTGGCCACGAGATCGACACGACACTTTCCGATCTTGCTGCCGACCTGCGCGCCCCGACGCCATCGGCTGCCGCGGAACTGGTAGTCTGGTCAAAGGCAGATTTCCGGGAACAGCTTCAGGGAATGCTGTCATCGCAGGCGTCGGAGCTGCAGTATCTGGTGGACCATGCCCGGCTGGAACTTGGCTCCCTGATGAGCCGTTCGGTCTATACCCGCCCGCTTGACCGGGTGCAACAACAACAGCAGCGCCTGGATGATCTGGTGCGGCTATTGATGTTCGGCGGAAAAATGCGCTTGGCGGAACATCGGAATGCTCTATCTTTATCGGTATCGCGGCTGGATGGTCTGTCGCCGCTGAAAGTGCTGGTGCGCGGCTACTCGGTCAGCCGGAGTTTGCCGGATCGGAAGGTGCTGAAGTCCGCCAGGGAAGTGAAGCCGGGCGACCGCATGGAGACGATTCTCGCCGATGGNCGGATCGTGTCGACAGTCAATGAAACCACCGATTCCGGGGAGTTGCAGTAGATGAAGACGAAGAAGACGTACAAAGATTTTGAATCAGCCATGCAGCGGCTGCAGGAAGTCACCGCCCAGCTCGAATCGGGCGAGGTGAAGCTGGAAGAGGCGATTGAATTGTATACCGAAGGGCTTGAAATCGCCCGCCAGTGCGACCTGAAACTGACCGAGGCAGAGAAGAAGATCAAGATCATCATGGAAAAGAACGGGCGGATCGAAGAGGAAGATTTTGAAGAGAAGGACAGTCGGGAATGACGCCACTCGCCGCCATAGCCGGTCGCGCGTATCTTCAGCGGAACCGCGAACTGGTTGACCGTCTGCTCGATGAGTATGCGCCGTCAGCGATGGAAGAACCGCGTTCTTTGCATGAGGCGATGCGCTATTCGCTCATGGCGGGCGGCAAGCGGATACGGCCGATCCTGTGTCTGGCCGCATACGAATATTGCGCCGGAGAAACGGCTGATCCGCCGGAAAGCGTCAAGAAAGCGATGGCGGCGCTCGAGATGGTACACACCTATTCGCTCATTCACGATGACCTGCCGTGCATGGACGACGACGATCTCCGTCGCGGTATCCCCACCTGCCATAAGAAGTTCGGGGAGGCGCTGGCGGTCCTGGCCGGCGATGCTCTTCATGTTGTCGCATTTGAATTGATGGCGCAGACCGGCTCGGTGGAGGCGGTACTGGAACTGGCAACCGCTGTCGGGACAACCGGTATGCTCGGCGGGCAGGTGGCCGATATCGAGGCCGAAGAGCGGCAGGTAACGAAAGCGGAGGTGGTCAATATTCACACCCGCAAGACCGGCGCGCTCATCCGCGGATCGGTCCGAATCGGGGCAGTTCTGGCGCATGCTTCCGAGCGGGAACTGAGTCGGCTGACCGAATACGGCGAAAAGATCGGGCTGGCGTTTCAGATAATCGACGATATTCTGGATATCGAAGGGGANCAGAAGATTCTGGGCAAGAAAGTCGGTTCCGATTGTAAAAATCAGAAAGCCACCTATCCNGGGGCAGTCGGGCTGGATCAGGCCCGGTCCGACGCCGCGAAGCTGGTGGATGAGAGCTTGAGCTTGTTTCCGCAATCGCAGGATAATGTATTGAAATTCCTGGCCCGCTTTATTGGTCAGCGCGAGAACTGAGCAGAACGTAAGAGCGTATGTCACAGTTCCTGCAGCATATCAACGGACCGGCCGACCTCAAGAAGCTATCGGTCGATGACCTGGCCGACCTGGCTACCGAGCTCCGGCACGAAATCGTGTCGGTCGTGTCGCAGACCGGCGGGCATCTGGCGTCGAATCTCGGCGTGATCGAGCTGACGATTGCGCTGCACTACGTGTTTGATTTTCCCTCGGACCGTCTCGTCTGGGATGTCAGCCACCAGACTTATGCGCACAAGCTCCTGACCGGCCGGCGGGACCGCCTGCACACCATCCGGCAGTACGGCGGCCTGGCCGGCTATGCCAGGCGCACGGAATCGGAATTCGACCATTTCGGCGCCGGGCACGCCTCGACGTCGATCTC
>PQAP01000190.1 GCA_003105265.1 candidate division GN15 bacterium
GGGAGTTGTTGCACCCGCGCGGCGACTATGCCTTCGATGGCCGTTATTCGCTCGCCCATGCGGTGCTTGCGCCCGAAAAGGCCTCGGCTCCGCACTGGCTCAAATCATGTGAGGTGTACTACATTCTGTCCGGCGAAGGGGAGATGCACATCGATTCCGAAACCGCGCTCATCGGTCCCGGCGACGCGGTGGTAATCCCGGCGGAATCCATGCAATGGCTCCGCAATACCGGTGCGAAGCCGTTGACGTTTCTCTGTATAGTCGATCCGGCCTGGCGGGCCGAAGATGAGGTGATTCTCGACTGACCGCCGCCGTATTTCAATTTTGACTTCCGTTCCATGCTGCCGGTATATTCACACGAGCATCCAAGGATAGGAGTGCGGCTCATGACGCGTCAATGGACCACGATTTTCACCATCCCGGCAACAATTCTGTGCCTGGCAATTTCCGGGCAATCCGCCGACCCTCTGACCTATACGATATCGGATCTTCGGGCCCTGTACCTGTTCGATGACCCGGAGACAATAGACTGGGCCACGCTCTACTATCTCAACGATCGCTACGGCACACGCATCGATCTGGTGACCGTCAATCGCGGCGATCAGTTCGGCATGCGAACATCGATGGTTCCCGATTGCCAGATCTTTCTGCACAGCGCCACCCTGCCGGACACCGCCGGCATGCTCGATTCTCTCATGTCATCGCTGTTTACCGATCGGTATCCGGACATTATTCTCAGGGGCGAACCGCAGAACAACCGCACGTACGACAGCTTGATTTCCCGACTGACCGGCAAACCGCAGGACTCCGGACGCGTTTTCCATACGATGAAAGTGTACCGACGCTCCGACACGGAAACCAACCGTACGGAACGGAGTGCGGTGGTACTCAACGGCCGTGAACGGTTCAGCCGCTATCGTGACCGCATTGAAAAGGAAGTGCCGCTGCTCTTCCCGTGGTTCCAGATGGAGCTGGCCGCACCGGAATTGGTTTCGAGATATCGGTTGAAGTACTCGGCACTCGAATCGAAAGGCGCCGAGCCGGATTTTGTCGACGGGATCGACCCCTACCGTTTGCCGCATCTTATGGCGACGCTGGTACCTGAAGGCGCCATCCGGGAATCGTTCGTCAAGAAGGCCCGAAATGTCGAGTCATTCGTCAATCTGGCATTGAACAGTACCGGCCAGAAACGCGCTATGTATGCGCTCGCGGCCAACAATGAGTTGGCGGCGCTCAATTCGCAGTGTCATGCCGACAGCCGCCTTGCGGCGATTCCTGAAATCATGGCGTATTTGACGGATATAACCGACCGCTTGCAAAAGACGGCCCGCCGCGAAATCGGACTGCGCTGGGAGGGGAAGATCGTCGTGAGGGATTCTCCGGAAGGGCCGAAGCTGAAATTTATCGCTTCGCTCTCCGCCGACGGTCCGACTGAAATTGATCTGAACGGCGTCTATTTCGAGCCGTACTGGGACACGCTTCACGTGCTTCTGGACTCTACCATGAAGAAGATCCAGCCCCACCAGAGTTACGTACGGGAGTATCTGATCGATGTCGAGCCGGCCCGATTGGAGGCACAGCGACCGGAATCCCTGCGGTTTTCGGCGAGCATTGCATATGGTCAGTCGCCGTTCCAGGTGGTTTCCTCTCTGCCGATCTGGGAGACGCCCAATCTGAGTGTCAAGTTCCAGCCGTCGTTCTTCTTTGTCCCGCCGCTGCCGCCGCTAACGGTCGACAAAGTGGTTTCGTCGATGACGTGGAAGGCGATCATAACCAAGCCGCCGTATTTCTACGGCAAAGTGCGACTCCAGCTGGAAACTCCGCGAGGATTGTACGCCGGCGCGTATCAGACCGAACGATCGCTGGAAAAGGGCGGGTCGATTGACGCTGTCCGTATTCCGTTCACGGTCTCCAATCTCTTTGAACTCGGTGTCCAGCAACAGACGCTGTCACTTTTCGTCGGAGATCGGCTGGTCGCCGCCGATACCGGACTGATTCGCATTGCGTCGTGCAAGATCGACGATACGGTGCACATCGGCTTTCTGCCGGACAGCACCGGCATGCTTGAAGACGTCCTGCGGATGGCCGGCGCCGGTTTCCAGCCGCTGACGGACCGATCGCTTTTGACCGCCGATTTCGACATGTACAACGTCATTGTCATCGGTTCCGGCGCGTTTCGGGACTATCCGTCGCTTCGCCTCGCCAAGGGCCGGCTGGAGGATTATGTCCGGCACGGCGGATCGATTGTCGTGTTCGGGCAGCCGACCGAATGGCCGCGCGATATTTTGCCGATCGAACTGACCCCGGCTCCCGAGCGACTGTCGGCAGCCGACATCACGAATCGCCTGCCGAGCGCCGCCGTTCTGAGCAAGCCCTATGACATTTCCGACCGGATTCTCCTGGAGGGGCTGACACAGAAGCGGGTGCTTTCCGCGGCGATCGTCGCTCCGGCAGAAGTCGTCTACGTCACACCGGCCGGCGGCTCGCTGCTTTCTGTTTCGCGCATCGGCACCGGGCAGATCATCTATTGCGGCTTGCCGTTGCTCGAGTGGACAGGCAAGCTGAATATCGAAGCGATTCATTTGTTTGCGAATCTGATGAACTACTGACGCGCTCTTGCGTTATAACCTCCTGTCTGTATACTACCGGTAGACAGCGACTATGACGCAGCAAACCGACACCAGGCCGGTCGGTCCCGGCCGTTTCACAACCATCACCCGGTATCTTAAGGGGTACAAAGGGTATCTCATCTTTGGCGCGGTTTCAGTTGTTCTGGCCAACGTCCTTCTCCTGATCAACCCGTACGTCCTCAAAGTGATCTTTGACCGTCTGGCAAAACACGCCTCATCAGCCGAAATCCTGATGCCTGCGCTGCTGATGGTGGCGCTTGCTATCGCGTCGGGGATCTTTCGCTTCCTCATGCGGCGCACGATCATCTGGATGTCGCGGCGCATCGAATATGATTTGCGCGGCGCTCTGCTCGATCATCTGCTCACGATGTCGCCTTCGTTCTACGACCGCACGCGCACCGGCGATCTCATGGCCCGCGCCACCAATGATCTGGAAGCGGTCCGCATGATGATCGGACCCGGGATTATGCAAATTGCCAACACGATCGTCACCGTGATTACCGCACTGTCGTTCATGATCGTCCTGTCACCGAAACTCACGCTGTATGCCATCTTCCCGATGCTCATGGTGCCGTTCACCGTTAATCGACTGGGGAATCTCGTTCACCGCCGGTTCACCAAGATACAGGAACATTTCTCACTCCTGACGGCTGTAGCGCAGGAGAATCTGGCCGGGGTCCGGGTTGTCAAGGCGTATCGCCAGGAAGATGAAGAGATCGGGCATTTCAGTGAGGTTTCTTCCAGGTACGTTCAACTGAATCTCGATCTGGCGCGCGTGTACGGCATTATGTTCCCGCTCATGTTCTTCTTTGCATCCACGCTCAGCTTAACGGTCCTGTATTTCGGCGGGCTCGACGTGATGAACGGCAAAATCACGCTCGGCACGATGGCCGCCTTCTTCGGTTACCTGACCATGCTGTTCTGGCCGATTCTGGCCGGCGGCTGGGTGATCTCGCTCTATCAGCAGGGGACGGCGTCGCTGGATCGCATCAATAGAATTCTCTTCACCGAACCGGAGATCAAGAACGAGGCCGCGCAACCGCACGCCGGGCCGATGCAGGGGAAGATCGAGTTCCGGCACCTGAACTTCGGCTACAATCCGGACACGCCCGTTCTGCACGATATTTCATTAACGATCAGCGCCGGCCAGACAGTCGGGATTGTCGGCCCGGTCGG
>PQAP01000191.1 GCA_003105265.1 candidate division GN15 bacterium
ACCAGCGTCCGTCCCTGCAGCGGCCGCCCGAATACCTGACCCACCCCGCAGACTTTCACCACGTAACCGCCGGCGCGCTCGGCGCCGTCAATGAAGTACTTCCGGTCGCGATACCGCTTCTGCGACAGCGAATCATCGGGCCGATACAGCGATGTCGTCGGTACGAACACAATGTCCGCCCCGAGTTGACCCATCTCATCGTACAGTTCCGGATAGAAGACGTCGCCGCAAATCAGCACGCCGATCCTGACGTCATCGACGGTCAGCAGCAGCGATCTGTTGCCGGGCGATATTCCCCGACTCAATTCGCCCGGTACCGGATACCGCTTGCGATAGGTGCCGATAATCGTGCCGTGGTCGATGACGTACGATGTGTTGTACAACCGGTCGCTTTCCCGTTCCACCAGCGTGCCCGCGATCAGGCACGCCGACAGCTCCGAGGAAAGCTTGCGGAAATACGTGAGAAACTCCGCGTACCGATCCGCCGCCTGATGGTAATCGCCGATCGATTCGTCGAGCAGGCAGTACTCCGACAGGCAGACGAAATCCGGCCGCTGGCGGAGAATATGCAGCTTCTCCTCGAGCGTCAGGCGATGTCCCATGGTCGCCTGCACGCAAACAACTTTCGTCAGCATTTATCGTCGATCCTGATTGGCCATACTTTTGATACGACGGATGATTGCGGTAAGTTCTGCAAGAACCGTCCAAAACAGGTGCTCGCGTTCGTCCGGCGCAACCATTGCGCATCGGTACCTACCGTCAAATGCCTCCCCCGGCGGATTTGTTCCCGCTTTTGCGTCACATGTCCGTGTAGTTCGGTCCCTCGCCTCCCTGCGGCGTGACCCACCGGATCACCTGATATGGATCGGCGATATCGCACGTCTTGCAGTGAACACAATTTGAGGGCGTCAGCTCCAGCTTCTTCTTGCCCGGGCGCGCTTCATCGTCCACCATATTGTAGACCGAGGCCGGACAGAAATGCTGGCACGGATTGCCGTATTCCTGAGTGCAGCGATTGTTGCAGATATCGTAATCCGCAATCACCAGGTGCGACGGCTGATGCTCTTCGTGCATCGTGCCGGACTTGTACACGTCCGTCAGCTTGTCGTACGTGTATTTGTTGTCGAACGTCAGTTGCGGCTTCTTCGGCTCCCGGCCGAACCGGGCCTTGAAGGCCTCGATCGTCAGCATGTACTCGTGATCCCGCTTGTGCTCGCGACGGTCAAACAGACCGCGTCCGCCCGTGACCAACTGCATCGCGCTGTGGAATAATCCCGCGTACAATCCGCCTTTGAACCCCGCATGCACATTGCGCGTCCGGTACACTTCTTCTCTGGCCCAGCTTGTATCGAACCGCTCCTGATAACCCTTCAACACCGTGGCTGAGTAGTCCTGCTTTTTCACGGCTTCGAATGCCGTCTCGGCCGCCATCATTCCGGACTTGATCGCCAGGTGAATCCCTTTCAGTCGCTGCGGATTCATCAGCCCCGCCGAATCCCCGCATAACATCAGTCCGTCGTGATACAGCTTGGGTATCGAGTAATATCCGGCGTCCGGCATCGTCTTGGCGCCGTAATGGAGCATCGTGCCCCCTTCGAGAATCCGCCGGAGCAGCGGATGCGTCTTGTACAGCTGAAACTTGAGATGCGGATCATTGGTCGGATCATACGAGTCCAGCCCGACACAGTAACCGACCGACACCATCGTGTCGCTCATGCCGTAAATCCAGCCGCCGCCGTACTGATCGTGCGGCTGCGGCCAGCCGACCGTATGCATCACCTGCCCCGCCTTGATTCTTCCCGCCGGCACCTCCCACACTTCCTTCACGCCGGTCAGATACGACTGCGGCTGACAGTGTTCGCGAAGCGACGGTATCTTTTCAAACGCCTGGCGCGTCAGCGAGCCGTGCACCCCTTCGCACAGCACCGTGACTTTCGCCCTGACAATCGAGCCGGGTTCGAAATTGCTCTTGGGCGTGCCGTCTTTGTCCAGCCCCATGTCGACCGTCTGAACGCCGGTAACTTTTCCCTCCTCAACCAGCAGCTCGAATCCGGCCATGCCGGCATAGATATCTATTCCCGCCGCCTCCACCTGCTGGGCCAGCCAGCCCGTGAACTTGTTCAGCGAGATAACATAGCTGCCGTGATTCTGCAACGGCGGTGGGTTGACCGGCGATTTAATCGCGCTCTTTTCGCTCAGAAGATAGAACGAGTCCCCGCTTACCGCCGCTTCGAGCGGTGCACCTTTCTCCCTGAAATCCGGAATCAACTCCGCGATCCCGCGCGGGTCCATCACCGCGCCGGACAGCGCATGCGCCCCGACATACGAGCCCTTCTCCATGAAAAGGATTTCCGGTTTGGCCGCCGAGGAATCCCCTCCGAGAAGCTGGGCCAGTTTGTACGCGAACGACAGACCGGCCGGGCCGGCGCCGACGATCAGAATATCGGTTTCGAGAGTGTCACGTTCAATTGCCATCTTGTCCACCTGTTCTGGCTAGTGATGGCTGCAAATATAACCGGCGGGGCGATGAAAGCAAAGCGTCTTGACGGGCTCGTCTCTCTGTTACTGCGCGGCCTTGGTCGGCTGCGGCGGCGGCTGCGACTCGTCCTTCTCTTCTTCCGCCGGCCGTTTTCCGTTCGGGCTGATCTGCAGCATCTCGCAGATCTTCTTGCGATCGCACCCGACCGTAAACAGGCGATTCGTGCGGATGATCGGCTGCCGCAGCAGGGTCGGATCCTTGGCAATCAGCGCGATCGTATTATCACGGTCCAGGTGTTCCTGGTCCAGATGATAGCGCGTAAACGAACCGGAATGCGAATTCAGAAAATATTCCAGCGGAAGATGTCCCACCAGTTTATCTATTTCATCGAAGGTGAACGGACGTTTCGTCAGGTCCCTGATATCCAGCACAACTCCGGCGTTCTCAAGGAACTTCCGCAGGTCCCGGCATTCCTCATCTTCATTCCACATGAGAAATGCTGCGCGTTTGGGTGGCATGGTAATTACTCCAATCTCTGGTGACTAGACCCACCGGGTCGGACGGCTAACCCCGCCCTGGATTCTCACTTCCAAACAGAAATGGCGTTGGTAGAGCCGGGCTCTTTCTCTTTGGCCCTCGATACTCAACCGACACCAGCGGGTCGCCGGCGGCCATTGAGTCCTATCCATGACGGATATGACACCAATATGTTTAATAAAATCACCCGATCTTACATCCGGGCTCACCGAATGTTGAGCCCGATTGTTTACGTCGATACCGCCCCGATCTCCTGTCAGGCCATCTCCGTAAGTTACGCTTTTGCAGAAACGCGAGTAGCTGGTCCCCATCCCTCAACAGAAAGTATCGGCACGTCCTCTGACGGCTTTAACGATTGCTACTACTTAAACACCTCAAAATTGGTCCGGTTCCAGATGCAGGCGGAGGGAAGAGCGCCGCTTGTTACACGACGAGGATGATCGTGTCGTCGACAATTTCCACCGGATACGTGCGCAGTCTCATTCCCGGCCGTCCCAGACACTCCCCCGTGCGCAGATCGTACTTCCATTGGTGCCAGCGACANGTGACAACTCCCTCGGCGACTTCCCCGGCGGCCAAGCTCGCTTTCATATGCTTGCAGTCGGATTCGATGGCGTAGAATGTGCCGCGGTCGTTGAACACTGCCACGCGGCGGGCCATGATCCTTTTCTCCACCACCCTGCCGGCCGGCAGCTCGTTGACCTGACACATTTTGATTCGTTGAGACATCGATTCACTTCCCAATGTCAGGGAAGTTGCGGTGGATGACCGCGCCGCGCAAGGTAATTGAGCTACGCCGCGTCCTGTGAGACCGGCGTGAGCGACGTCTGCTCACTCGCCGGATTTACCGCGGCGGCGATTCGCCTGCGACGACGCTCATACATGCTCAGCCCGCCGCCGAGAAACACGACGAACGCCCCCAGCCAGAACAGCGTGATCAGCGGTTTCCGGGACAATTCCAGAACCATCGTCGCGGGCTGGGCCGCCGCCGTGCCGATCGATTCACCGATGAACTTCAGCGACACGCCGCCGTCTTCCGGGCGAAGCCCGGCAATCATGACGCTCGACCTGCCGTCGTCGAACGGAACCACGGTCGGTGATACCTGGCGGTTGATGATCCGAAGCTGCGGCGCCAGCTCTTCCTTCCTGTCTCCGTATGCGACGCTCACCAGCGCGGCGGCGCTCATGACGCTGTCGCTCGTGTTGGCGTGCGCGGCCACATCGAAACGATGAAACGTGACGTCGTATTTCCCAACCTTCCCCGTCTCCCCTTTCCTGAGAAATATCTCACCCGGCTC
>PQAP01000192.1 GCA_003105265.1 candidate division GN15 bacterium
AAGCGACCAGCTTCCGCGATAGATTCCGGCTGAGGGCTTGCGGATGAAGATCGGGGAGGCGTCGCGGAGATAAACGGCAGCGTTGCCGCGAGAATTGAGGCCGGTGTCACACTCCGCGGGCGAGCCGGCGAAATCCAGATTCACGTTGCCGATACCGTTCTGCCCCATGTTGCCATTGGTGCCGACAGAGAGATCAATACAGCCAGTAGAAACCGTATCCCAGACCGGCGCGACAATCGTGTCGGCGACGGTGAATTGAATATTGAAATCGATCGTCTGGTCCGGCGGGGTATAGGTGAACCGGACTTTACCAAACAGCACGGTCGGGGCACAGGTGATCACCCCGCCGGCATTCAGAGTAACCGTCATACTATCAATGCCGCCCGCCGGTATAGCCGCAGGAGCGCCACTGACAGTCATCCAGCCGGTTGGACCCGCGCACGCACCTTTGGAGCTGTCCTCGATGTCAACGATTGAGGTGAATGTCAGGTCGGTGCCGCCAGTATTTGCGAGCAATATCTTGTACGTTTTTGGCACGGACGGTTTAGCGTTTTCCGGATAATCGATGCGATCGGGAGTAACGACGAGTTGCGCATCGAGAGCTTCGCGCGCTCTGGACTGAACGAAATCGCTGCCAACCATAGTCACCGCCGCCAGAGCAACTGACCAAATTCGACGACCAGTCATAGGTTGCCTCCACTGCATTATGTTCGGGCGGGTTGGGGTATCGGGTCTACTTGAAAGATAGGAATCATAGAATAGAACGTCAACGCTTTTGAAGGCCGGGGCAAACTCTGCGACAGTGTTATGAGGCGGTTAGTTACGTCGGATTCCGCAATTGACTCCCGGAACGGTTTTTCCTACTTTGGCACCGCGATGAACACACCCAACAAGCTGACCCTTCTGCGCATCCTCCTCTCCCCCATATTCATGTTCTTCTTTCTTTTTGACAACTTCTGGATGCGCCTGATCGGGTTGGTGCTGTTTCTGATCGCCGCATTGACGGACCTGATCGATGGTCATCTGGCCCGCAAGTACGGCATTATTACGGGGTTCGGGAAATTCATGGACCCGCTCGCGGACAAGATTCTGGTTTCCAGTGCGCTGATATCGTTCGTCTCGCTCCATTACTGCTCACCGTTTCCGGTGACNCTGATAATCGGCCGNGAGTTTTTCATCACCGGCCTACGTCTGCTGGCGGCCTATCGCGGAGCGATCATTCCGCCGACCTGGTGGGCCAAAGTAAAAACCTTCCTGCAGTTGAGTGTGGTTGGAGTCGTGCTCGGATACATNTTCCTGCTGACTACTCTGTACCACTTTCAGCAGGACCTCGGATTTCTGAGGCGGATCGACCATGTCACGGTGATCAATATNGCGATGTGGCTGACGGCGGCGGTCACGGTCTGGACCGGGGTCGATTATGTCATCAAGTATTTCTCCATGATTAAGAGTGTATTGAAGTAGGAAATCACTTATGCCTGTCTGGCTTACTCGAATACTTGCAACCGGACTTTACACCGGGCTTTCCCCCAGTATACCCGGCACCACCGGCACAGTCCCGGCCTGGCTGCTTCTGTGGTTTCTGCTGCCGCAGAATTGGGTCGTGCAGACGATCGTGTTAATAGTGATCCTCGGTATCTCCGTCTGGCTGGCGACCGAGGCGGAAGGAATATTCGGCCATGACTCCAAGAAGATCGTAATAGACGAATGGGCCGGCATGATGGTGGCGGTGTTGTTTTTGCCGCATACGCTGACGGCATATTTGCTGGCGTTCGGGGCATTCCGGCTGTTCGATGTGGTCAAACTGTGGCCGGCGGCGCAACTGGAGAGACTTCCGAGCGGCTGGGGTGTGACGATGGACGATGTGGCCGCCGGGGTCCAGGCCAATATCCTGGTGCGAATAATCATCTTGATTATCGCACGGGTATGACGGATATAATAAGCGCCCAGCCGAACCTGACGCGGGAAACGATATGGAAATAGAGATTATTACCGTCGGCGATGAAATCCTCACCGGTCACACGGTGGATACCAACGCCGCGTTCATAGCCCAACAACTTACGGAAGCGGGATTCATTGTCCGTCACCAGAGCTCGGTGGGTGACACGGTCGAGCAGATGGAGGAGGAGTTCCGGCTGGCCTGGAAGCGCTCGCAGATCGTGATAGTCACGGGCGGACTCGGTCCGACCGACGATGACCTCACCAAGCGGGCGATTGTCAAGCTGTTCAAGCGGAACCTGGTGTACCACGAGGAAATTCTGGAGCAGATCAAGGAGCGGTATCGCCTTCGCGGTATCGAGATGCCGGCGATCAACCAGAACCAGGCGCTCCTGCCGCAGGGAGGGCGGTTTTTCCCGAACAAACACGGTTCGGCAGTCGGTATCTGCATCGCCGAGGAAGGAAAGATCTTCATCGCGCTGCCGGGAGTACCGATGGAAATGAAGCAGATTATGGCTGATGAAGTGATGCCGTATCTGCGCAGTCTCAAGACCGGCCACACGCTGGCTATCAGGAAGATTCGCACCACCGGTATTATCGAGTCGAAGATAGCCGAGATAGTCTCCGCGCACCTCAAGCTGGACTTCGGCGTGCGGCTGGCATACCTGCCGTCGCTGCGCGGAGTCGATCTGCGGGTGATGGCCACTGGCGGGACGGACGCGGAAGCGCTGGACAAAGCGCGGGCGGTCGAACGCCAGTTGGATGAGGTCTGCGCCAAATACATTTACGGCAAGGATAATGAAACACTCGAAGGTGTGGTCGGCCGGTTGCTGGCCGATGAACAGAAGTGGCTTTCAGTGGCCGAGTCCTGTACCGGAGGTCTGCTCGGTTCGACACTGACATCGGTGCCGGGAGCATCGGCGTATTTTCGCGGCGGCGTGCTGGCGTACGCCAATGAGGTGAAAACGGCGCAACTGGGAGTCAGCGAGAAAATACTCACAACCCATGGCGCCGTCTCGGAACAGTGCGCCAAAGCTATGGCTATCGGAACGCGTAAGCTCTTTGATACGGATTACGCCCTCGCCGTCACGGGTATCGCCGGGCCGGACGGGGGCACCGATGACAAGCCGGTGGGGCTGGTGTATATCGGTTTGGCCGATCGCAAAACCGGTTTCGCAAGGAAGTTTCAGTTCGGAGCAGGTCGAGACGCCATCCGCCTCCGGGCGGTCTATGCGGCGATGGAATTACTGCGACGGGAGATCCTGCAGATATCATGATGCGGCTGTTTATCGCGTTTCCGCTGGCGGTCGAGGTGAAAGATTATCTGGGCTCGGTCATCAACGATCTCAGGCCGCACGCCGACGGCGTCAGGTGGGTAGCGCCGAAGAATATCCATCTGACGGCTCGTTTTCTCGGAGACACGGAAGACTCCAAAGTCACCAAGCTGCATCAGTTGATCGACTCGGTCGCGGGTTNGCACGGCTCGGTATCGAGTTCTTTGACTCAACTCGGGGCGTTTCCCAATCTCAAGCGGCCGCGTGTGATCTGGGCCGGCATAGGTGACGGGGTCGAAGAACTCGGGAAGATCNCACGTGATGTCGAGTTGCGGGTGCGGCAACTGCGGTTTGAACCNGAATCGAAAGCNTTCAAGACACACCTGACGCTCGGTCGGGTGAAAGAGGGGGCCCGGTTGGATGAATTTGGCGAATTTGTGCCCGGCTATACGCTGCGGCCAATGCCGGTGATATTCGATCGTCTGGTCCTGTACAAATCGACNCTCACGCCGCAGGGTCCAATCTACGAGCGGCTCCATGAGGCCACGCTAAAGTCCACATAAGCGCCTGGCCAAAAGCGGCGAAAGCGACCCTTTCGAGCCGCTTCCGCGAACGTTTCTTTATCCGGGAGGGAGTTACCTATTTTCGCAACCTGCGAACCACGCCAACACCGGCCATCCCCAGACCGAAAAGCAGCATCGATGCCGGCTCCGGCACGGGCGACGGTGGGTTGTTCTCGGCGGTGGTGATCGTCAGGGTGATCCCGCGATTGTAGTAATGGCAGTCCGGATCGACACCGAAGCCGAAACGGCCATCGGCCGCGTATCGGTTCAGCGCGCCAATCAACCCCAATTCACTGAATCGGTAAGTCAGATTGAACCCGGTTGAATGCCCACCTACCGGGTCCGTCCAATTGCCGACCAGGTAGCCCTGCCCGGCGAATTGGTCACCGCCGCCGCCCANGTCCCAATTGTAATTGGTGCCGAGACGCGGGTTGTCCAGCAAGTGCGTGTACAGATTGTTCCGCTCATGGCGCCAGTTCCAGATATCGGTGAAAGTCAGCGTAGCTTCGGTAATCCGTTCGCTACGGTGATTCCAGCCGATNCCCCAGGTGACATAGCGGAAATGATCCAAATCCCTCATGTCGGTGGGATTGGGCCGAAAGGTGTAGACGGCGGCGCTCGATGACACCACCATCAGTCCAAGCAGCAACAGAAGCAAAGCCGCGACGCGCTTCATAGCTGTCCTCCATATATGACTAATATTGTCCTGTATGTCATTCTCATACTTTGCGTTAAGATAAGCAAATTTTGTACCGCCTTATAATAGTTTTGCTGATCTCTGGATAGCCATAACCCTCTGTATTTCAAAAGATTTCACGATCATTGTGGACTGCCAAAACGCACCCCGCCGTGTCCATTGCATTTTGCGAATTTTCATGCAGATAATAGGCACTTCCTGAGGCATGTTGGACGGAGCCAGCAAAACAAAAGCGACTCGCCGGAGTCGCTCCGGCACGGTGAATTCTGAAAGGGACGAATTACTTTCTGAATCTGCGGACTACTCCTGCGGCCGACAGCCCGACAGCGGTTTCGGAACTGCGGTGTTTTCAGCATCGTGCGAAAGCGGCGTCTTTCGGATTCGGGGCCGGGCGTCATTTTTACTGACAGGATCTGTCAGTGGGCAATTGCAGATTGAAAGCGGCAGAAATGTGATGTACATTGGGACATCGAACTGATTAGGATGGTCCAATGGAGAATAAGAAAATCGCGATAAAGAAAGGCAAAGCTGACATGTCTACGGCAACCAGTACCGCACCCGACCGCCGGAAGGCGCTCGAGGCGGCGTTGACTCAGATCGAACGGACATTCGGCAAGGGCTCGATCATGCGGATGGGGGACGAAAATGTGCTCGAGGTGGAGGTGATCTCGACCGGCTCCCTCGGGCTGGATCATGCCCTGGGAGTCTGGGGTATCCCCCGCGGGCGGGTGATCGAGGTGTTTGGGCCCGAGGCATCCGGTAAGACGACGCTGGCCCTGCATGTCATTGCGGAGGCCCAGAAAGCAGGCGGGGTGGCGGCGTTTATCGATGCGGAACATGCGTTTGACGCCACCTATGCCAAATCGCTGGGTGTCGATCTGACCAATCTTTTGATGTCGCAGCCGGACAACGGCGAGCAGGCGCTCGAGATAACCGAGACACTGGTCAGGTCGAGCGCGGTGGACCTGATCGTAGTGGATTCGGTGGCGGCGTTGACGCCGAAGTCCGAAATCGAAGGCGAGATGGGGGATTCGCACATGGGGTTGCAGGCGCGGTTGATGTCGCAGGCACTCCGCAAACTGACGGCGATTACCGCCAAATCGCATACGGCGATCATTTTCATCAACCAGATACGAATGAAGATCGGCGTGATGTTCGGCAATCCGGAAACGACCACCGGCGGCAACGCGCTCAAATTTTACGCGACTATTCGGCTGGACATCCGCAGGATCGCCTCTATCAAAGAAGGCGAAGACGTGGTCGGATCGCGGACGCGGGTTAGAGTCGTAAAGAACAAAGTGGCGCCGCCGTTCAAAGAGGCGGAATTCGACATTATCTACGGTAAGGGAATTTCCCGCTCGGGAGAGCTTTTGGATCTGGCGGTGAATCAGAATCTGATTGAGAAATCCGGATCGTGGTTTAGTTACAAGTCTGATCGTCTCGGCCAGGGGCGCGAGAACGCGCGGAGATTCCTCGAAGAGAACACGACGGTGTTTGACGAGATTCTGACACAGGTCCGCGAGAAGCTTGGCACTGCCCCGGCGACCAAGAGCAAGGGCGGGGACGGGGACTGACAGCGGCTGACCACAGGGTACCTGACCTGCGAAGCTGCTTGTGCCTCGACTTCGCTCGGCACAGCGGATCATAGTGGTGGGTACTTGAATACAGACAGGCGGAAGGATTTCCTCCCGCGTGAATCGCAGGGCAGGTTCGCGTTGCGAATCTGCCTTTTCTGTGGTCCTTTCCGGGGCCAAAGCGGGTTCGTTCAACATCCTAAGTATTTGCCTTTCAACAAACAAGCGGGTTCGTTTTCCATTTTTTGGCNNNNTTGNTTTGCCNTNGNNTTANTNTCNCGAGAATNTGGGTTCGGTTGGGTTCGCTTTTCAGAAAACTTCGTTGTCCCACAACAAGTTCTTGGGTTCGCTCCGTCAAAAAAGGGGGACCCCATTTTGTTTCTGCCCGGGGGCTAGTCACACCTTTCGGGNGTAATTCCATTTGATTTGCTGATGCGGGCATGGGTTCTCCAATACTTAGTTCTACTAATAGAAGCGCGGAAGGGGGACTGATTCAAAAGAGCAGCGAAATTGCGTTTGTAGGTCAGGAACCTCGCGCTCCTGACAGTCTGGGCGTCAGGAACACAAGGTTCCTGACCTACGAAGCCTGCCACGATGGCGGGTTCGGAGGCCGAAACCGCCCTACACGTTCAGGGCGACGGCTGTGGGGCACCGGATGTCGGATTGAATTGCTGCAATATAACTTGCCTTTTCCAGGTGCGCTTTTTCTTTCAAATTCCGCCTCCTTCTTGCATCAATGCCTGTGGGCAACCGTCTGTGCAGAAAGGTGCGTCGTCAGAAGCACAGGATTCAGGATTTTCGAACGTTGAACATGGCTACTTTCGACCTTAACGGAATACCGCAGATACGACTTGGACCGATCAAGTGGCTCACCAGCCCCATGCGCGCCTCTCTGGAAAACGCCGTCTCAAGATACAGAGGGTGCAGGTGGAGAATCAGAGATGAAAGAGATCTGTCGGAATTCGCCTGCCACCATTGCGCGATTGTTGCAGACGGTTCCTTTGCCGTGTTCTTCAAGTACAATGAAGCGGCTGAAGCCCGGCGGCAGTTCGAGGTCGAATTGGACGGCCTGCAGACGCTGGCGAACAAAGCCGGTGTCCTGATACCCCAGCCAATCGATATCGTGCCGGTCGAGGAAGGCCTGCTGCTGGTAATGGAAGCTCTGGAAGCGGTTGAGCGAGGGGATCACCAGTGGAAGCAGATGGGTGCGACTCTGGCGAGGATCCATTGTGTCAAAGGAACCTGCCATGGATATGAAACGAACGGCTACTTCGGTCCGCTTGAACAGGACAATAAGCCCGCTCAAAACTGGACGACGTTCTTCCGCGAAAGGCGGCTCCTGCCATTGGTGAAGACGGCGCTCGATTCCGGGAATCTCCCAAGTGCCGTGGTCTCCGACGTAGAGGACTTGACAACGCGCCTCTCGGAGCTGTGCGGTCCCGACCCTGTGCCGGTGCTCCTGCACGGCGACGCTCAGCAGAACAATTTCATCTCTACGGCAGCAGGTGCTTTTGTGATTGATCCGGCCGTCTATTACGGTAGTGCTGAGACAGACCTCGCGCTCATCGATAGTTTTCAGCCGGTGCCGGAGGCATTCTTCGACGGCTACCGGGAAGAACTGCCGATTGATTCGGGGTTTTCTGAGCGGCGCGATTTGTGGCGGATACCACTCTACCTTGCCGCCGTCGCTCACGAAGGGCCGATGCATCTGAACCGACTGATTGACGCTCTAAAGACGTACCTGTAGCAGCGGGCAAAGGAAACCGATGATCGCGGAACCGCGAGGGGGGCCGCGCTACGAAACGGAGACAGCCACCGACATGCACGCAACATTCTGCACGCCGTTTCCCGAGCTAAACATCATATTGCGGGAATTGGTGAGGCGTCTCCGGCAGGTTCTTGGTAACAACTTCATAGGAGCGTATTTGCAGGGCTCCTTTGCGGTTGGCGGCTGCGATGAGTACAGCGACTGCGATTTTGCGATTGCCGTCAATCAGGACCTTTCAGAGTCCGAACTCCAGGAGCTTCGATCCATACACCGGCGCATCTACAATTTCGACATGGCATGGGCTAAGGCGCTGGAAGGTTCCTATTTCCCGAAGGCGATCCTTCGCGACTACAACCAAAGCGGCAGTGACCTGTGGTACCTGGAGAACGGACGTAGCGAGCTTGAACGCTCGAACCACTGTAATAAGGTAGTCGTGAAGTGGATTCTCCGCGAAAGAGGTGTCATCTTATCTGGTCCCGAACCGTCGACCCTGATCGATCCGATCCCGGTAGAGGTCCTGCGCCGAGCGATTTTTAATTCGATCAACGATTCAGGACAGATGATTCTGGCGAATCCGGGGCAATACAACAATCGGTTCTATCAGTCATTCATCGTTCTTCACTTCTGCCGAAAGCTCCATGATCTACACACTGGCATGGTGGGATCAAAGCGCGCCGGCGCCGAATGGGCGAAACATCATCTGGGTCAATCATGGGGAGATCTTGTTGATCGAGCGTGGAACGGCAGACCAGACCCCGCCGTTTCCATTCGCCAGCCGGCAGACGAAACCGACTTCAAGAACACTCTCGAACTGATCAAGGAAATAATGCATTCGGCCACAGAATTCGCCGCGGCTCACCTTGGGACGTAGTCGAGAATAGGTGGTCTCTTACCGTTTAAAGAATGATATTGAGACACGTGGAGGTGCCTTATGAGATTGCCGGCGCTTCTTGACATATAGGAGTATTCGGGCGATATTGGAGTGCGGAGGTAGAGAATGAACATCTGTGAATCGACGAACCGACGAGTATTAGCCGCATTCCTCACCGTTCTTCTTGTCTGCCCCTCCGTCATTGCTGGAGGTAAAGACAAGCCGAGATCCGATCTACCTAAAGAGATTGAGTCACTCTCAGAGGAGGCGCGACCGGAACCGGCGCGCTCAGTGCTGGATTTTGACTCTGCATCGGCGGCAATAGCCGATAGCGCCAAAGCGGTGGTGTGGCTGGAGTTCAGACTGCGTCCGAGCGAAGCAGTCAGCGAAATTCAGGTTGTATACTCTTCCCACCCCGGATTCGGGCTGGAGGCAAGGGCGATTGAGGCCCTTAAGGCCGTTTCCTTCGACCCATCTCCTCGGTATCGGAACCGCCTGCCCAAGAGAGTTTATCACGAAGTCGTATTTGATCACGCACAATTCGGGAGTCTCATCCAATTCCTGCAAAAGCCGGTGTCTGCTACGGATTCGTTGGTGGTCGTTGACTCGACTATTACAGATGACCCCTGTACGCAGGCCCCGCTGCCGGATGAGTTCATCGCCGTTGAGGTAATCCCCGAGATGATTGAATATGCCCGCCCAGAATATCCGCGTGAAGCTAAAGTTGGAAATATCACAGGTACAGTCTGGGTCAAGAGTCTTATCGACTGCGAAGGGCGTGTCAGAAAAGTGATCGTTGCTAAATCGTCGGGCAGTGCTTTGCTCGATCAGTCAGCTGTCGAGTCGGCCTACAGGTGCCGGTTCAAACCGGGGATTCAGGGAGGACGTCCGGTGCCTTGTTGGGCAACTTATCGGGTTGACTACTCGATAGAGATCGAATGATGGAGCACGATTGTGAAGACTACTATTAGCAACCGCTTGCTTCTCGTCGTTGCTCTGGTGTGTGCGACGACGCTGTGTTCGCCAGTCATTGAGGCTGACGATTCCGATCCTAACCTCCCGCTTGAAATCCGGGACCTTACTGAAGAGAATCGCTCCGATCCGCCACAGACGATCTTACCGCTTGGACCAGCATACGGCCGGGTGCCGGATACGACGGTTGCAGTTGTGTGGATCAGGTTCAAGGCTGATCGCAAGGGATATGCGAAAGACATCCAGATCGCCTACAGCTCCCGGCGTAATTTCGGGTTCGAAGAGCGAGCGGCAATAGCTTTCGTAGCCGGATCGTTCAAGAAGCCCAAATTCAGCGGTCGCCAGCCGTACAAGACGCTCTACCATGAGATCGTGTTCAAGAAGCTGCCCTCCGACACGGTTCGGGCACCAGAGGCATGTGCCTCGGTCGACTCCGAATCACTCGGTATAGGCGTGGAGACCTTCCCGGAAATGATAAGCAACGCTCAACCCAAGTATCCTGCGATGGCGCGCCGCGCCGGTATTGGGGGCACCGTATGGGTGAAAAGCCTCATAGATTGTGAGGGATCGGTTCGAATGTCTGTTATAGGCAGGTCATCCGGCAGCGCGGAACTAGACACCGCTGCTTTGACGGCCAGCTACAACAACAAATTCAGCCCAGGGTTTCAGCAAAGAAAGCCGGTAGCATGCTGGGTCACATATCAAGTTAGGTTCAAGTAATCGGAGGTGAATCCGCGCCTTCTCCTTTTCGGTGGCGAGCCCCCTCCAACTCCCCGCTTGCCTATCTCAAATGAGCTTCGTATCCTTCCCCGGCGAGTTTGGCCGGGCAAAGAATCAAGCAACTATTCCGGACTAAATTCGTCTCTTTAAGGGTCGATTACCAAGAGCCAATGAGCACAAAACCGGGAACCGAAAAGCAGAATCCCATGTTCAGCTTGAGTAGCTTAAATGAACTTTGCTGATCGCCCAGGGGTACACAGAGATATATGAGCGATCAGAAGGCACAGGAGTTGCAAAAAAGACGGGCTTTCGAAAAGGAGGCCCTCCCGCACATGGATGCGCTGTACCGGACGGCGCTTCGGATGACGAAGAATGACGCCGATGCGGAGGATCTGGTACAGGAAGCGTACACGAAAGCGTATCGCTTCTGGGATAAGTTCGAACCGGGCTCGAATTGCAGGGCATGGTTATTTAAGATCATGACCAACATCTTCATCAACGAGTACCGGTCGAAATCCCGGACGCCGGTTTCCGTTAATGTGGATGATATCGATGACAACTTCCTGTACGGGCAGTTGGCACAGGGCACGCCCGAAGATGATCCGGAGAAACGGTTCTTTGCCAAGGTATTTGACGAAGATGTGAAGAAGGCGATCGACGAATTGCCGGACGATTTCAAGATGGTCGTGATTCTCTCGTTTATCGAGGGTTTCGCGTATCAGGAGATCGCGGAAATTGCCGATTTGCAGTTAGGAACGGTTAAGTCGCGGCTGCACCGCGGACGAAAGCTCTTACAAAAGA
>PQAP01000193.1:0-7506 GCA_003105265.1 candidate division GN15 bacterium
CGCATCCGCTCGAAGCGCTCAGCCTGGTCGACTTCAACCCGACCCTGACCTTCGCACTGATCGACCGGATGTTCGGCGGGCACGGCAAAGTGCTCGAGACGGAACGGGAACTGACCGGTATCGAGCGCTCGGTCGTGAGCCGGTTGGTGCAGCGGCTGTACGGCGAGTTGCGGAAGTCGTGGGAGCATATTGTCAGAGTGGAGATCGAGCAAATCAGCTTCGAGACCAATCCGCAGTTTATCCAGATTGTCCCGCCCGGTGAAACGGTCGTGGTGATCTCATTCCAGGTGAAGCTGTTCCAGTCGACCGGGCTGATGACGATCTGTTATCCGTATGTGGCGCTGGAACCGATCATCTCCAAGCTCTCGGCGCAGAACTGGATCGATGCGACCAAGCGGAAGAATCTCGAAGTCGACCGCGCCACCAACCTGCAGAACCTGCACGAGGTGAACGCCGATGTTTCCGCGGTGCTGCTGCGCTCGCGGATCAAGATGCGTGATTTCCTGCAGCTGCAAATCGGCGACGTCATCCCATCGGAGAGAAAAATTACTGAATCAATCGATATCTGCGTGAATCGCCGCAGGAAATTCATCGCCCGGCCGGGACTGGCCGCCAAGAAACGAGCATTCCAGGTGATCGCGGTAGATGACAGGATGTCCAAGGAGAAGGCACGATGACAGAAGACAAAGATGTCGGCGTGAACGAGACGCCGGTGGACAGCGAAATGCCGGAGGTCGGCGAGCAGGCCGCGGTCGGCGCCCCCGTCGTGAATGAAGGGGATGCGTCGGAAGCCGACGCCGAAGCCGCGATGCTGGCGATGCTGGAGAAGCTGCCGCAGGAGGAGCGGTCGGCCTCGGCCGACGACATTCACTTCGCTTCGGCCTCGGCGTCGAAAGCGGAGTTCCAGCAGTTGTCGCAGCCGGCCGGAGAGAAGGAAGCTCGCAATATCGACCTGCTGATGGATGTCGATCTGCCGGTGGCGATTGAACTGGGGCGAACCAAGCTGGCGATCTCCGATATCCTGGCGCTGGGCCCCGGCTCGGTGGTTGAACTGAACAAGCTGGCCGGTGAGCCGGTCGATCTGCTGGTCAACAGCAAGGTGGTGGCCAAAGGGGAAGTAGTGGTGATCGACGAAAACTTCGGTCTCCGCATCACCCAGTTGGTGACGCCGGAGGAAAGGTTAAGAGCCCTTGGCGCCGAATAATAAGCAGAAGCGTAATCGCTGGACCATGGTTGTCCTGCTGGCGGCGGCGCTCGCGGGCGTGATCCTGATCGGAACCGGTCGCAACAGCGACCACGCGGTCGTGTTCGCACAGACCAATCAGGCCCAGACTGCGCCCGCCGACAGCATCGCAGCGAGTGCGACACCGGTCTATGAGCCGATGACCGGCAAGAGCGAAGCGGCGGCGTCGCTGATCAAGATGCTGGTGGCGCTGGCAGTGGTAATCGTCTGCATCTACGTGGGAATTTTCCTGCTGAAGAAGCTGATGGCCAAACGGCACACCGGACACGGCGGGAACAGTCTGCTGGAAGTGATCGAGACCGCGTACATCGATCCCAAGAAGTCGCTGTCGCTGGTGCGGGTGGCGGATAAGTCGGTACTGATCGGCGTAACCGACAATCAGATATCGATGCTGACGGAACTGGATTCGCAGCACACGCAGACGGTGATTCAGCAGACGTCACAGCAGCGATCCGATGACGGATTCATGTCGATGCTGCGGTCGGCATCGGACAAGTTCAGGGGGCAGGGACCGAAACGAGATCAGTCACAGGGCTGATTGACAATAATAGGCGCATGATGCGCCGCAAAGCCGGTGACATGGATGTCGCAGGCGTGAATACGAGATATAGGATATGTCAAAACTTATTCGCTGGCTTTGCCTGGCGGCTGTCGCCGGGCTGATACTCGCATCCTCGGCTTCCGCGCAAGTGGTGCCCAAACTCTCGGTCGAAGTCGGCAAGGCCACCCAGCCGGGAGATCTCTCAGTTACCCTTCAGATTGTCATCCTGATGACGGTGCTGGCACTGGCGCCCTCGATTCTGATCATGACCACGGCCTTCATCCGGATTGCGGTGGTGCTGTCGTTCCTGAGGCAGGCGATCGGCACCAACCAGACGCCGCCGAACCAGTTGATAGTCGGCCTGGCGCTAATCCTGACCTTTTTCATCATGACGCCGGTGTTCAACCAATCTTATCAGGACGGCATCAAACCGTATCTCGACGAGAAGATCTCGAAGGAAGAGGCGTTCACCAAGAGCATGGCTCCCGTGCGGAAATTCATGCTGGCGCAAACGCGCGAGCAGGACCTGGCGCTGTTTGTCAATATGGCGAAACTTCCGGCGCCCAAGAACGCCGATGACATCCCGCTGCATGTGCTCATTCCCGGATTCGTGATCTCTGAGCTGCGAACGGCATTCCAGATTGCGTTCGTGATATTCATTCCATTCCTGGTAATCGACATGGTGGTGGCATCGGTGCTGATGTCGATGGGCATGATGATGCTGCCACCGATCATTGTTTCGCTGCCGTTCAAATTGCTGCTGTTCGTGCTGGTCGACGGCTGGTATCTACTGGTCAAGTCGCTGGTGGAATCGTTCCGGATGTGATGAGGATTTGATATGACGCCGCAAACGGTAATAGCGATAGCGCGGGAGGCCCTCACCGTCACACTGCTGGTGGCCTCGCCGATGCTGATTTTTGGATTAGTGATCGGTCTGATCATTTCAATCTTTCAGGCGGTCACGCAGATCAACGAAATGACGCTGACGATCGTGCCGAAGATCGTCGCGGTAGCGGTTTCACTGCTGATCTTTCTGCCATGGATGATCAATCTGCTGATTGATTTCACACGACACATGTTCGCGATGATCCCAACTCTCGGGGGATGAGATGATTGAGTCGGTTATTGGAACTTCTGAACTTTTTTCCTACAGCGCTGGTAGTTATTTCCACAACGCNGGGCCACAATCGGGTTTTCCCCATTCGGGCNTTTTGTAACNCCAATTAAATCAACAGCTTAGCAATCCCCNGAACGGCGTTTCAAACCGGCACACGGTTTGAGATAGCTCAAGGTCGATTAACCTGAACTATAGGGATTTTTGACCTTGTTCGACTTTGTTAACTTCGCCGCCTCAAAACTTCAGCTCTTCCTGCTGATTATCCTGCGCGCGAGCGGTCTGTTCATCATGGCTCCGGTGCTGAGTCACCGCAGTTTCCCGACGACCGCGAAAGTCGGACTCACCATTCTGCTCGCGATCATTCTGGTCGCGACGCTGGACGGCACTCCCGCCCCCGAAGCGAAGTCACTTTCCGAACTGGTCGTGCTGGCCGCCAAGGAAATGCTGGTGGGATTGGCGATCGGGTTCATGTTCGCGCTGCTTCTCATGGGTGTTCAGGCGGCGGGGGATATCATCAGCTATCAAATCGGCTTCACGATGGCCAGCGTGTTCGATCCGAGTTCGGGGACACAGGTCTCGACCCTCGGTCAGTTCTGGTTTCTGGTCGCCACGCTGATTTTCCTCGGCCTCAACGGTCATCATATCGCCATCAGCGCCTTCTACGACAGTTATCGCCTGATTCCCGCGGGTCAGGTGGTCATGAACGGCAGCGTCGGCGAACTGCTGATGACCAACAGCGCCTATGTGTTCGTGATCGCGCTCAAGCTCGCGGCGCCGGTAATCGTGTCGCTGGTGCTGATCGATGTCGCGATGGGCGTGCTGTCGCGAATGATGCCGACTATGAACGTGTTCATTCTCGGATTCAGCGTCAAGGTCGGCGTCGGCTTGATCGTCGTAGCCCTGTCGCTGCCGATTTTCGCGTATGTCCTCGAGAAAGCCACCGGCTATCTCAATGATCAGTTGTCAATCCTGTTAACGTCGCTGGGGAGGGCGTAGCCGCCATGGCTGATGACAGTTTCCAGGAAAGGACGGAACAGGCAACACCCCGGCGCCGGGAGAAGGCGCGCGAGGAAGGACGGGTTGCCCGCTCGGCCGAGCTCAACTCGGCGATGACGGTGCTTCTGGGCTGCACGGCGCTGTTCGCGCTGGGACCGTTCATGGCGTCACAGATCAGCCAACTCGTTCGCAACACCATGGCCAACGCGGCCACGATCGGGATGGGGAATCCGAACTGGGTAACGATCTACGGCAACAATCTGCTGAAGTTTCTCCTGATTATCGCGCCGGCGATGGGTGCGATGATGGTGATCGGTCTCGTCACGAGTGTCGCGCAGGTCGGCTTCAAGGTCAGCACCAAGGCGCTCGAACCGAAATTCGAGAAGCTCGACGTGATCAAGGGGATCACGCAGTTGTTTTCCGGTCGCACGCTGTTTGCGGCCGTCCGCGACACGCTCAAGCTCACGATTATCACGATTGTCGCCTACAAAGTCATCAAGTCCGAGGCGGACAGCTTCATTCAGCTTGCCGACATGAGCGTGCCGCAGCTGGCGGCGACAATCGGCCGGCTGACGCTCATCATCGCCATCAAAATCGGCGTGGCGGTGCTCATCATCGCCATTCTCGACTACGCATATCAGCGCTGGGAATATGAGAGGTCCATTCGCATGTCTCACCAGGAAGTCAAGGAAGAGTTCAAGGACACGGAGGGGTCGCCTCAGGTAAAGGCGCGCATCAAGCAGATTCAGCGGGAACAGGCGCGCAAGAGGATGATGCAGGAAGTCCCGAAAGCGGACGTCGTCATCACCAACCCGACTCATTACGCCGTGGCGATCAAGTACGACGCCGAGCAGATGAACGCGCCGTACGTGCTCGCCAAGGGCCAGAACCTGATCGCGCAGAAGATCAAGGAGATCGCGCTGGAACATCAGATTCCGGTCATCGAAGACAAGCCGCTGGCGCAGGCGCTGTACAAGCTGTGCGATGTCGGCCAGATGGTGCCGCACAACCTGTACCGCGCAGTCGCCGAGGTACTGGCGTACGTGTATCGCCTCAAGGGGAAAGTGATCGGCTGATATGGCGACGCGGTCCAACAATTCACTGCTCGGGCAACTGGCCGGACGCTCGGACATCATCCTGGCGCTCGGCGTGGTCGCGATTATCGGCGTGCTGGTCATTCCGATTCCGCCGGCGTTGCTGGACTTTGCGCTCGCTTTCAATATCACGTTCTCGCTGGTCATTCTGCTTACCACGCTCTATGTCACGCGGCCGCTCGATCTGTCCGTGTTCCCCGGAATGCTGCTGGTTATCACGCTGTTGCGGCTGTCGCTGAACGTGGCCTCGACCCGGTTGATTCTCGGCCAGGCGTACGCAGGTGAAGTGATCAATACGTTCGGTCATTTCGTGGTGCAGGGGAATTACGTGGTCGGGTTTATCATCTTCTGCATTCTCGTTGTCATTCAGTTTGTCGTCATCACGAAGGGCGCAGGACGTATTTCTGAAGTCGCCGCCCGATTCACTCTGGACGCCATGCCCGGCAAGCAGATGGCGATCGACGCCGATCTCAATGCCGGAATTATCAACGATCAGGAAGCGCGCCGCCGTCGCGAAGATATCGCCCGCGAAGCGGACTTCTACGGCGCGATGGACGGTGCGTCCAAGTTTGTGCGCGGCGACGCCATCGCCGGCATTCTGATTACGCTCATTAACCTGATCGGCGGGTTCATCATCGGTATCGCCATGAGCGGCAAGACCGTCTCGGAAGCGATCAAGACGTATTCGCTGCTGAGTATCGGTGATGGTCTCGTCACACAGATACCCGCGCTGTTGGTGAGCACCGCCTCCGGTATCATCGTCACGCGGGCCGCCGCCACGTCCAACATGGGGGCGGATCTCACCTCGCAGTTGAGCCGTCAGCCGCGCGCCATCATGGTTGCCGCCGGCGTGCTGCTCATGTTTGCCATGGTGCCGGGAATGCCGACCGTGACGTTCCTCGTGCTCGGCCTGATGGTCGGTGGAGTCGGCTATATCACGCGCGAAGCTCAAAAGAATCGCGCCATCGCCGAACAGCAGGAAGCCGCCAAGAAGCAGGTCAAGGGGAAAGAGGTCAAGGAGCGGACGGAAGACCTGCTCAAGGTCGATACGATCGGTTTGGAAATCGGCTATGGCCTGATTCCGCTGGTCGATGTCAACCAGGGCGGCAACTTGCTCGAACGGATTTCCGGAATTCGCAAGCAGCTGGCCTCGGAGCTTGGCATTGTCGTGCCACCGATTCGGATTCGCGATAACGTGCGGCTTCGCCCCAACGAATACCAGATTAAGATCAAAGGGATTCGGCTCAGCGGGTCAGAGCTGATTCTCGATCATTTGCTCGCAATCAATCCAGGTTTTGTCACCGATAAGCTCGACGGTTTCGATACCAAGGACCCGGCGTTCGGCATGGATGCCACGTGGATTCTGCCGGCGTTCCGCGAAGTTGCCGAGGCGCGACAGTTCACGGTGGTCGAGCCGTCGGCCGTGCTCGCGACTCATCTCACCGAGGTCATCCGGGCATCCGCGCCGGAGATTCTGACCCGCCAGGATGTGCGGCATCTGGTCGACACGCTCAAAGAAGATTATCCGGCGCTGGTCGATTCGGTCATACCGGAAGTTCTGCCGCTCGGCACGCTGCACAAGATTCTGTCAGGACTGCTCTCCGAGCGGGTGCCGGTGCGCGATCTGGCGACGATCGTTGAGACGCTCTCGGATTACATCCCGGTGACCAAAGATACCGACGTGCTCACCGAGTATGTCCGCATGGCGCTGAAACGCCAGATCTCCGAGCTCTACAAGGATTCCAACGATAAGATCAATGTGTTCACGATCGACCCGGCGGTCGAGCAGAAGCTGTCGGATTCGGTGCAGAGCACGCGTCAGGGATTGATGCTGGTGCTCGATCCGGCCATAACCGACCTGCTGTTGCGCCGTATCGGCGAACAGGTCGAGCGGATGCAGAACGCCGGACTCGTGCCGGTGGCAATCTGCTCCCCCAATATCCGGCTGGCGCTCCGACGGCTGGTCGAGTCGACCCATCCCGCACTGGCGATAGTCTCCTACAACGAAATGGTCCCGACGGTCGAACTGGTCTCAATGGGAACAGTGAGGTTAAGCGATGATAATTAAGACATTCACAGCCGAATCGATGGCCGCTGCGCTCAAGCTGGTGCGGTCGGAATTGGGAAAAGAGTCGGTTGTTCTCAAGTCGCGTGAGATCCCGGCCAGTCCCGATGGCGCCCGTGTTGAAATCACCGCCTGCACCGAAAAGCCGCTCCCGACACCGGCTGCTCCGGCCAAAGTCGTCGCGACGCCCACGCGCACGGCAGTGAAACCGTTCACACCGGCTCCGGTGACCAATCGCTTGCAGGCAACTGCCGTTGTGCCGGCTGCCGATCCGCTCGCCCAGCGTCTGGAGCAGATTGAAGCCAAGTTGAGCCGTCTTGCCTCCGCGACCGAATCTCGGAGCACTGACAGCAGACTTGAATCGATTCGCGCCGCCTTGCGCGATGTCGACATTCCGGAAGAAATCATAGACGAACTGCTTGCACCGGTCGAGTCCGCGCGCGAGAGCAA
>PQAP01000193.1:8296-15013 GCA_003105265.1 candidate division GN15 bacterium
TATCCATGTGCTGGCCAATCTCGATGTCAAACACGGGCTCAACGAATATGTAACCGACGCTCTGTCGCTCGAGACATGCGTGAAGTCAGTTCGCGGCGTGGACATCCTTGCCTCGACCTGGAATCATGAATTGGCTGAATCGAGAAGTATCGAGCAGACCGCGCGGTTTATCGAACGGCTGCACCATGATACGGCGGCGTACGATTACGTCATTCTCGACCACTGCTCCGGCCGTTCCAATCAGGCGGTGCTGATGGCGCACGGATCGGATCTCAACTTGCTCGTGCTGGTGCCGGAATTGACGTCACTGGCCGACGGCTACGGCTTATTCAAGCAAATCGTGACCACCAACCGCGAGGTCACCTGCTCGCTTCTGGTCAATCGCTCGAAAGGAAAAGAGGAAGCCGAATTCATCCGGACCAGAATGATCGAGTTAGCGCGGCAGTTCCTGGCCGTCACGCCCGGTTACGCCGGCTATGTCTCCGAGGATGGCGCTGTCCGCCAATCAATTGCCGCGCAGCAAGCGCTCAGCATAACGGCTCCGGAATCGCCGGTTTGCGATCAGCTTCGCCAGATAGCACAGGCAATCACCACTCAGGAATTCAAGAACCTATCGGCCTCGTCCGAGGCCCTTCCCACGATGATAAACAAAACACCGGCAACAGCCGATATAAGAGGATAAAGCCCATATGGTTAGGACGAAAAAGCGGACTCTGCCCAAACGTACCCGGAAGCCCCGAGCGATCGCGGCGGCCGCCAGGAAAACCGTCAAGGTCAACGCTCAGCCGGTTGTGTTGGTAGAGGCGCCCAAGAAAGTCAAGAAATGGGATGTCACCGCCCGTGACTGGAATCGCTATCGGAACTGTATGTCCGATGAAAACCGCCAGATGCTGCTCAATAAGTACCTGCCTCTGGTTCGGACGGTGGCGGCTCGAATGGCGATGGGATTTCCGCGCTCGGTGGATCTCTCGGACCTCATCAACACCGGCGTGATCGGGTTGATCGAGGCATTCGGTCATTTCGATGCCTCACGCGGCGTCAAGTTCGAAACCTATGCGGTGCCGCGCATACGCGGTGCCATTCTCGATGAGTTGCGGGCATTGGACTGGGTTCCGCGGTCAACCCGCGCCCGGTCACGTGAAATGGAGAAAGCTATGGTGGAACTGGAGAACAAGCTGGGTCGGCCGCCGGAAAAGGCCGAGCTGGCCAAGTTTATGAAGATTAGCGAGGAGGAACTGCATCTGGCTATCGATGATGTTTCCAGCACCAATATTCTCTCGCTGGACGAAGTGATCTACCGGGAGGATGATAACCGGCAGGTGCCGCGCGTAGAGACGGTCAAGGACCATGCCACCCACACGATCCTCGGCGAAATCGAGAAAGGGGAACTGCGCAGTTTCCTGATCGTAGCGATGGATCGTCTGACCGAACAGGAGAAGCTGGTTATCGCGCTGTATTACTTCGAAGAGCTGACGCTGAAGGAAATCGGCGAAGTGATGTCGATCTCCGAATCGCGTGTGTCACAGATTCACACCCGCGCCGTCATGAAACTCCGGAACATGGTCCGGGAAAAGTTCGCGTTGACGGCGTGAGGCAGGTGAAGCTCCGGAGCGTAGCGGATGGACAACGCCCTCAATTCTCTCGATCGCATGGCCCCGTACACCGGGTCCGGCAAAGTGGCGCCCGCGCACCACTCCGAGAAGGACAAGGAGCGCAAGAAACCGGAGACGCTCGAAGAGAGCTTCGAAGACGAACTGGAAAAGGAACAGAAGGATCATCGACATGACACGGTCGCGCTGCACAAGGAAGAGCAGTCGGACGACGGCGCCGAGGAGAAACCGGAGGAACCGGAGACCCCGGAGCCGGACGGGCATGTCGATCTAAAGGCATAAGAGAGGAATGGTGAAAATGGGAATTTCACAGGAAATACTGAGTGAAGCCGCCCTGAATGTGGTCGGCTACCTGCTGGCCGGAGCGCTGTTGACGCTCCTGTACTCATCGCTGACGAATCGCGGCCACAAGAAAGTAGCAACGCAACCGGCGGCCCAGACGGCGGAGAAGCCGGCCACCACCGGTTTGCGCAAGGTCGAATTTGTAGACCTGCGCGCGGTCCCTGCGGTGGAGAGCCGGCCTTCGAACCGGACATCGATCGACACCCAGAGCCGGCAGCGCAACCGCGCCGAGGTGATGCGGCTGGCCAGAGAAATGCTGGCGAGCGGCACGCCGAGGGAAAACGTGCGAAATCTGCTGCCGATTTCCGAAGGTGAAATCGCGTTACTCGAAAAACAGAGAGCGTAAGGACGGATCTAAACATGGCAACCTCAGACAGCCCATTCCTGCTCTTTAAGGTAGAATGTCCCATCTGCAGGACAATCAACGAATTTGAGACTATCCGCGTGGGAGCGTATGCGGAAGAAGGCCGGGACACCGACTTCTGCCCGCGCAACGTGAAGTGGCGCTTTCCCCGCTACCAGGGATACAATCCACTCGTGTTTTTCACCGCGACCTGCAGCAACTGCTACTACTCGCGCGAATTCACCACCCAGTACAAGGACTGGAAGANCGACGTCCAGTACAAGACCTACCGGCTGAAGACGGTCAAGGGAAAACACCTTGATGAACTGGCGACCGCGGATTCGGTGATCAAGCAGCTGGGCTCGGTGATCGACNCCAACCGGTACCCGAACGAGTCAGCCATTCTCAAGCTGCACCTGGCCATCTACGACGAACAACTGGCGGATCACAGCTCGAAGCTCGATATCGGCCGGTTTTATCTTCGTATCGCCTGGGTATACCGCGATACGTCGACCGGCGAGAACCCGAGCGTCATGCTCCTCAGCGGCCTGATTTCAGAGCTGGAGAACGAGCACCGTCGGACTCAGGGCACGCTGCAGGAGGCGCTGACGCGGGTGACCGACCTGGCCGGACGCGTGAATGCGCATTTTGACTCATCGCAACTATCCGCAGAAATCAGATCACAGATGCTTCAGTTCCGTGAGCAGTACAATAGCGCGCTCAAGGAACTCAATACCCAGGTTAGAACGGCGCAGAAGACGGTCGACGAGTTCGGTACGCTGATCCGGGATTACCGGCAGAGTGTGCTCGGCGGCGGACAGGAAGGCGGCGCCCTGGCGTTCGGCAGCCATCCGTCATTCGAAGACTTCCTTCAGAGTCTGAAACGGTACTGGAGCGGTATCGCCGTCAACGAACGGGAGGCGCTCGAAAAGGCCGTGTACTACTACAAGGAGGCGTTTGCCAACGGCCGGGATATAGCGCCGGGCAACCAGCAAATTCAGGCCTCCTACCTGATAGCCGAGCTGTCGCGACGGATCGGCGATTACGACGAGGCCAAGCAGTATTTCACCAGCACGATCAAATCGGGCCAGGAATTCATCTATCAGAATCGACAGGATTCGTCCCGCATCGCGCTGGCCAAGAAGATCCTCGAACTGGCGATCGAACAGGGTCGCCAGAATCTGGCGGCGGCGCGACCGGTGTGAGGAAGTGAAGCGTGGCAACCGCGGCGATCACAACACCGATGGGAATGTCCAAGCCACTCCGGGTTTGGGAGAGGATCGAATTGCAGGTCGGCGATGGGCCTGAGGCCGGACACTATCTCGCCCGGATTCAGGATTTCATCAACGGCGGCATCGTGATCACCGATCCGGAGTTCCTGTCCGGCAGTTCGCTGATGCGCGAAAACATGTCGGTGGCCGTGATCGTTCGCCGCGATGACGCCATGTATCAATTCACCTCCACCATCAAGAAGACCCTGGGTCGCGGCAGCCGTCAGTTCATTCTCAGTCCGCCAAGGCATTTCGAGCGCGTGCAGCGCCGGATGTTCGTGCGGGTCGATCTGGAAAGTGCGCTGTGGTATGCGAGAATCGTCCCGTTGGGTGACTGGCAAAACTATGACGATCGCCTGGCGTGGCATCGGTCCCAAACCTACGATATCAGCGGCGGCGGAACATTGTTTCGCGCGGTTGATGAAATGCCGACCGGCGAACTGGTGCTCCTGAAAATGGAGTACCTGAAGGACATCAGCTTGCCGGAGACGGTGGTGGCGCAGGTGCACCGGTGCGTGTCGATCGAGCGGGAATGGCGCTGCGGCGTCCAGTTTGTACTGGCGGACGCACTGCCGGCCCGACTCGAGCCGAACGAGATCGCCGCACTCCCCGCATCAATCCGAAGATTTGACCGCAACGCTCAAAACCGGCTTTCCACCGCCGTGTTTGCACGGCAGGTGGAGCTTCGCAAGAAGGGATTGCTCTAAGATGCACGACCAGTTTTACCCGTCGCCGGAAGGCACGCCGAATATCGACGGCAGCAAACTTGATCTCTCCTATTTGGTCGGAAGGGAAGTCGGGGTGTTCTGCGATCAGTTTCCGGGGACGGAACTCAAGGGCCGCGTCCACTCGGCGCAGGACCGACAACTGGAGATCGAAGGGGGAAACCGTCAGCACCATCTTGATAACCTCGTCAACAACCAGACAGTGATACTGCAGTTTCCTTACAAAGGGCAGACGGTCTCGGTGCGGGCACTATTGCGGCGTACATCGGGCGGGCGCTGTCTGTTCCTGATGGAAGAGAAGATAATACCGCTCTCGCAGCGTCGGCACCGCCGCATCCAGTTGCGCCGCAGCGCCAAGCTGGCGGCTGTACCGATGTCGACATTTGTGCGCACCAAACTGCCGCACCTTCGCTGGCTCGAAACCACGACCCTGAACTTCTCCAGCGGCGGCGCGCTGCTCGAAATACCGAGCTATCTCGAACGGGGCGTGCACCTGCTGCTGCACGTGGAAATCAACAACAGTTTACTGCCGGCGCTGGTGCTCGCCCAGGTGCGACACTGTTTCTCGACCGAGGGAGGCAAGTTCAGCACGGGCGTGGAGTTCGTGGTCAGGGAAGTGGCGGGCAAAGTCGTGCCGCCGACCGCGGCCAAAGAACTGCCGCCGGCATCGCTCAATTATTCCGTCATCGATCGTGAGAAATTAAACAAGGTGATCCAGGGATGGACACCTCATTCACCATCTGAATTATAGTGAGGAGAACAATGACACACCGGGGACGTACACGATTCATTCAGGATGTCACCGCTCAGGATGGAGCAGTGACGGGCGGGAAACCGTTCAAAGTACAGAGAGAAGACAAGCGTCGCTTTGTCCGTCTGGAAATATCATCCCCCATGGCCATGCGCAAGATCAAGCAGGCCGGCGGGCAGTTCTGGCCGACCGGCGAGCGGCACGTCATCGACGGCGTCATACTCAACATTTCCGCCGGCGGCGTGCTGGTGGAATTGGATCAGTCGGTTGACGAAGGGGATATCGTTTCCATGCGCTTCACCCTTCAAGAACAGGAAACCATCGACAACGTGCTCGGGCACGTGAAGCGAACCGACGTCGACTCGGGGACTTTCCTGGTCGGTATCGAGTTCATCAGCCGGGAGCGGCTGTACGACCTGATGTCGCAGGACCAGATCGATCTGCTGCCGGAGTCGCTGAACGGATTCAACGAGCGCATCCGCGAAGTGCTGGGCAAATACGTCCAGCTGGAGCGGACACGCGCATGAGGCAACTATGAGGCCCTTACTAAACATACTGCTGGCTGTCTGCGCCGCCCAGGTCATAAGCGGTACGCCCGCAAAGCTGGTGCTGCTCAGGGTCGACCAGAGCGCCAATGCCTGGTCTGACAATCGACTCTGCGAGCGCCTCCAAACGGCTCTCACACGCGACGCCAACTGGCGTATTGAGCCGCTTGCAACGCAGGAGGCGCAGCCCGGCGGATCAATGTGCCGGCCGAACACCGACAGCTTGATTTCGCTGGGTCAGGAACTGGGCGGACATTATCTCATACTGGTGCGTGTTTCGGACCAGCGACTGGAGCGGCGTAAATCGTTCCATGTGCCGCTCGTTTTCCACAAGTGGGAAACGGTAGGCGTGGTCAAGGGGGAATTTCGCATAATCGATCTCATCCGGGGGAAACAGGTCAAAGCGGAGTCATTCGACGAGGAATTGCGCGGTCCGCGTGTGTTCCAGGCGACTATGGACGACACGAAATTCGACCCGGATATCACCATGACGGCCGGGGAGAAGGCGCAGCTTTTCGAAAATATCGAGGATCAAATTGTGACCAAACTGGTCCCAAAAATAAAACCGGTGATTGCCAAAGGTGAACGTGAACAGCTCGCCCGCCAGGACATCCGAAAAAGGCCGTAACCAGCAGCGCAGCGCGCTCGATCTGGCCGGCGCGGTCCAGCAGGCCTGCTTCCGCAAGACGGTCGACAGGGATTTGCTGCTGGACGTACTGCAGATCATTCGCAACAGCGTGCGCTTTGACTCGGCGACCCTCTACCTGATCGACACGAGCGGGAACTGGGAAGAACTGGTATCGTTCGGCCGCAAGGTGGAACCGCTGGACTTCCTGCCGTTCGGCTCCGGCTCCGGCCTATCCGGCTGGGCTGCTTACAGCGGCAAACCGGTACTCCTGAAGGATCGGACCCGCAGCCGTCACTTCAATCCCGAGACCGACATGGGGTCGTTTCTGTCTATTCCCATTCCGCAGGTCGAGCAGCCGATCGGAGTGCTGAATTTGGGCGGCGACAAGCCGAGTCTCTTCAACGAGCGACATCTGGAAACGCTGGAACCGGTCGCCTCGGTGCTGGCGCCGATTCTGGAGAAAACTGCATGCGGGAAACTACTGGATGAGACAACGCGACGG
>PQAP01000193.1:15067-18411 GCA_003105265.1 candidate division GN15 bacterium
GGCGCGCCTGCCCTGGCCGGAGCCATGATCTCGCACGTGCACGAAATAAACGAGCAACTTTCGATAATCGTCGGCAATATCGACTGCCTGCTGGCTGAGCCGCTGCAGGGGAACCAGGGGGCGCTGACACGCTTGCACCGGGCCGAGGAAGCGGCGGTGAAACTGCGCGCTTGTGGGCGCAAACTGCTCCGTCTGACACAGCCACGCAACCGGATGACCAAATTCCCGGCGGAGTCCAACTGATTCGGAGAACCGGATACCATGAATACCAAGATCGAACGGAAGCAGCAGCAGGAACTCAAGCTTGTCGAAGACGTGGATAACCTGGGGGAAGAAGTCCGGACGCTGGCTCTGAACCTGGCGATTTATCTGGCCAAAGCCAAGGCCGAGACGCGTTCGGAAGAATTAAACCGGATGGAGCCGGAGTTCATCCGGCTGGTCAACGGGACAGTCCGGGCAGTGCAGGAAATGGCGCTTATCCTGAACGCGGCCCGTCACGCCGAACGGATGATTTATGAGCCGCCGTCAGGGATGGTCAGCCAGGATCGAATTGAAACCAGACTTCGCGATATTCTTGACCAGTGCGCAGGCATACTGGGGACCCTCACCAGAACCAAAGACATTAGGGCATAGCCGGTTGACGGTGAAGACGGGGGCGGGGCAGTCGAGACTTTGAAGGCAGTTGCCGATAATAAAGGGAAAGGCCGTGACTCTGTTTCATTGTGAATGATCGGACGCGGCCGTTGAAACAGTGGGACAGACTATGAACCCGGCAGGATTCGAACAACTCAAAGCGGCGGTGGAGCGGCGAGGACAGCCGTTCAATGTCTTGATCGTTGATGACGAGCGCTATGTCAGGGAGGTATTTCGCGACTACTGCGCGATCACCAAGGTGGTGGCGGTCGATATGGCTACCGACGGCAAGACGGCACTCGAGCGGGTGTGCCACGAGACCTATGACCTGATCACGCTCGATCTCATCATGCCGGAAATGTCCGGCATCGACGCCCTGATTGCCATCAAGGACGTTTGCCCGCACGTGCCAATCATGATTGTCACCGGCAACGCCACCGACAAGCTGATTGACGAGGCCGGCGTCCTGGGCGCCTGCAAAGTCATGTACAAGCCGGTGCTGCTGGATGAGTTTGTAGACACGCTGGCCAACACGCTGATCGACCACGACACCAAGAAGACGGACAACCGGAAGGGGAACGCATGAAGAGTGCGACAACAGTGCTGATAGTCGATGACGAACCGGTGATTCAATCGCTTCTGGAGAAGATTTTATCGCGCGAGGGATACAAGACCTTCGTGGCCGGCGACGGCGCCACCGCTCTCAAGATGCTCGAGTCGCAGCCGGTTTCGCTGGTGCTCTCCGATATCAAGATGCCCGGGATGAGCGGGTTCGACCTGCTCAAGGAGATCAAGAGCCGCTATCCGCGTATCGGGGTTATCATCATGACGGCCTACGGCGACACCTTCACGGTGAAGGATGCGCTCCTGCTGGGTGCCGACGAATACATAACCAAGCCATTCAAGAGCTACGAGGTCTCGCTGGTAGTCGAGCGGGCCTACTGGCGCATCATGTCGGCATCGGCTAAGGTGGAGAGTTAACCGAAGGAAGCTGAACCGTGGCAGGCGAAACCGCACAGACCGGCACGCAGCACAAAGCGCGGGTGACCATCACCAAAGACGGGATGCACGCCATGCTGGTCATCTATCCGCCGTCGCCCGGTGAAGCATCTCCCACGCTGGCCGATATCGCGCTGGCGCTGGACAAGGTGGGGGTCATCTATGGTATCGACCAGGATTTGATCGGGAAATCGCTGCGTGAGAATGCATACAATACGCCGATACCGGCCGCGGTAGGCAATCCTCCCAAAAAGGGACAGGATTCCGTCCACACCTACACCTTTGACATAAACAACAATCATTCGCCCCACGAAGACGCCGACGGGCGCATTGATTACAAGCAACTCAACTTTCTCCAGAGCGCCGAAATCGGGCAGGTACTGGCGACACGAAGTGTGCCGACGGAGGGGACGTCCGGCACCAACGTGATGGGGAAACCGATACCGGCTGCCACCGGTCGCGATGTCCCGTTTCGGGCCGGCAGCGGCACCAAGGTATCGGAAGACGGTCGGACGCTGAGCGCCACCGTGACCGGGGCCATCTGCTACCGCAACGGTGAAGTTTCGGTTAAGGATATCGTGTCCATTAATCAGGATGTCGACACCGCGACCGGCAATCTCGATTGCCGCGGATCGGTCCGCATCCGGGGCGATGTCAAGACTGGTTTCACGGTGATGGCGGATGGTGATGTCGAGGTCTCGGGCGCGGCTGAGGATTGCACGATTAAGGCGCGCGGTTCCATTCTCATCAAAGGGGGTTTTTTCGGCGGTGGCAATGGACTGCTGCAGGCGGATGGTAATATCACAGTCAAGTTCGCCGAGGGACAGAAGCTTGTTGCGGGCGGCGACCTGACGGTCGGCGGGGAACTGGTGCACTGCAGCGTCATCGTGCGAGGCAATGTTACGGTCAAAGGCAAACACGGCAAAATCGTAGGCGGGGAGATACGCGCCGGACGGGAAATTCATACGAGTATCGCGGGGTCAGAAGCCGCCACACCGACCGTCTTGTATGTCGGCTACAATACCGAGTTGATGTCCAGGTACTACGCTGTTCAGAAGGAACTGAATCGCCTCAAGGGTGACAGCGCCCGCATCAAGGACGCGCTCTACGGACTCTACCGGCTTCAAATGGACGGCAAGCTGACCAAGGAGAAGCTGGCGGTGCTGCAGAAGCTGGAAACTTTCCAGAAGGATTTGCCGCAGAACCTGTCGACCCTGGAATCCCAGAAGGTGGAAATTGAATCGAAGCTGAGCGAATTTCGCGACGCCAAGATAATTATCGATGATGTACTCTATCCGGGGGTGAAGGCGTATTTTGGGCTGGTCTACCGCGAAATTCTCGAAGAAGTGCGCGCCTGCAAGCTGACGCTTGACGGGTCACAGGTCCTCATGTCGGCCGTGCACCGCACGGAATCCCACTGATCTATCAATCCGAAAAACCGCTTGAGCGGGCCGCTGGGCCGCCGTATATTCCGGCTCCAAACTGCGGAGAGACGGAGAGGTGGCCGAGTGGTCGAAGGCAGCTGCCTGCTAAGCAGTTGATCTCGAAAGGGGTCCCAGGGTTCGAATCCCTGCCTCTCCGCCAGACAAGTCTGGACTGGACGCTTCGCGGTATTCATTACGGCTTCAGACGTTGAGAACAAAGGTTCGATACGTATCACAGGTTCCCCGCTGACATTATCAGTTTTGTGCTTCGCGGCATTCATGACAAAT
>PQAP01000194.1:0-16998 GCA_003105265.1 candidate division GN15 bacterium
GTGCGGATATTGCGCGGATTCTCTCCGGACTGTATGGCCACCAGGCCTTCCGTCACCAGTTCCAGGTGCGCCATTTCCTCGTCGTGCCGCAGTTTCAGCTTGTCGGACATGGGCAGGAAAAACAGGTTGGCCAGCCCCACTCCCCAGAGCGTGGCGATGAACGCCCCCGCGATTGCGGTCGCCATCTTGGAAGCGTCGGACGTGTTGCTCAGCGTATGCACCAGGCCGAGCACGGTCCCGAGAATGCCCAGGGTCGGCGCGAAGCCGCCCGCCTTCTGAAAGAAGATAATACCCCGGCGATGGCGTTCCTCGATATAGGCCATCTCAGTCTGGAGAATTTCTCGCAGCGACGTCACTTCCGTGCCGTCGATGACGAGCTGAAGAGCTTTCTTGAAGAATGGATCATCAAATTGCTGCACGTCTTTTTCCAGTCCGAGAATCCCTTCGCGCCGTGCTTTTTCGGCGAGACGCACGATCGTATCGATCGCCTCCGTGACCGGGCGCGAGGTTCCCGAAAAGGCCAGCCGAAGGTAGCTGGGCACCTGCCGCACGGTATCAAATGAGGTCGTCACGATCGTGGCCCCGAGGGTGCCGCCGATCACGATCATCATCGGTGCGAAGATAAAAAGGGCGCCGATATCGCCGCCCTCGATTCGGAACGAGGTCAGCACGGCGCCGAAAGCAAGGATGAGCCCGAATATGGTCGCAATATCCATCGGTTGCACTCTGCGGTTGCCGGTCGGGAGAGTTCAAAAATCGCACAACCGGAATCCGTCTCAGACTGTATCGGCAGGAACCGCCATCGGTTTAGGGGAATAATTCAAAATGAAACGGCCGCAGCACCGATCCGGCTGCGGCCGTCGCTTATGGAGCAGCTATGCGTCTGCACCGCGGGATGAGTCTATTCCTCCAATTGATATTCCTGCAACTTGTTGCGAATCGTGCGAGTGGTAATACCCAGCGCCTCGGCCGCCCGCGTCTTGTTGCCGTTGAACTTCTCCAGCGTCTTGAGAATCAGATACTTGCTCCCCTCCTCCAGTTTCATCGGGACCTTGATTCCCGGCACGTCATCGCCCAGCTTCCCCAGCGCCAGTTCGGTCGGGAAGTCATCCTCGGTCAGGACTTCCTCTTTGGAGGTCACCACCGCCCGCTCGATGAGATTCTCCAGTTCCCGCACATTGCCGGGCCAGTGATATTTCATGAACAGCTTCATGGTGCCTTCGTCGACCCGCTTCACCGCCTTGTTATTCTCAAGATTGTACTTCTCGATGAAATGATGCACGAGCAGCGGCACGTCCTCCGGACGTTCATTGAGCGGCGGCAGATAGATCGGGATCACATTGAGACGGTAGAACAGGTCCTCGCGGAATTTCCCTTCGCTGATATACTCCTTCAGGTTGCGGTTTGATGTCGCTATGATGCGCACGTCGACATTAATGGTCGAGCTTGACCCGATCCGCTCGAACTCCCGTTCCTGGATGACCCGCAGCAGCTTGGACTGAAGGTTCAGCGGCATCTCCGAGATTTCGTCGAGCAACAGCGTGCCGTGATCGGCCAGTTCAAACCGTCCGCGATTCGTCTTCTTGGCGTCGGTGAACGCTCCCTTCTCGTACCCGAACAACTCCGCTTCCACCAGCGCTTCCGGCAGCGCGGCACAGTTGAGCTTGATGAAGGGTCCCTCCCGACGGCTCGACGAATAGTGGATCGCCCGCGCCACCAGTTCCTTGCCCGTCCCCGACGCTCCCGTGATCATGACCGTCGAACGGGCATCCGCCACCGAGCTAATCTGGTCGAATATTTCCGTCATCACCCGTGACTTACCGATGATATTCTGAAATTTGTGCTCGAGGTCCCGTTGCATGACTTGCGTGCGGTGCCGCAGTTCCAGCAGTTCCGTGACTCGGGACATGATGTGTTCGAGCGCTTCCGGCGTCACCGGTTTGAGCAGGAAGTCATACGCTCCCAGCTTGATCGCCTTGACCGCCGTCTCGACCGTGCCGTACGCGGTCATCAGCACCACCGTGGTCTCGGGCGCGATATGCTTGATCCGGTCGAGCAGCGTGATACCGTCGATCTCTTTCATCTTGAGATCGGTGAGGACAATATCGTAACTGTGCGCCTTGAATTTGACCAGCGCGTCTTCACCCGACAGACAGGAGGTACATGTGTACCCCGCCCGCGACAGCGTCTCGGTGACCAGATCGTTCACCAGTTTGTCGTCATCGACGACCAGCACAGAGAATTTCATAGGTTCGGCTCTCTATCCACAGGATCAATTTTCGCAGGTATCAGCAGGGTGAACTTCGCCCCGCCATCGGCAGTGTTCGCTGCCAGGATATCGCCGCCGTGGGCCTTCGCGACCTTCCAGCTGACCGCCAGCCCCAGACCGTTGCCGTCCTGTTTCGTCGTAAAGAACGGCGAGAACACTCGTTCCAGATGCTCCGGCGTAATGCCCGGGCCATTATCGCTGACAACCGTCTCGATAACCGTCTCGTCCACTCCCAGCAGCACGCGATCGCCGTATTTCTGTACGGCCGTCTGGCGCGGCAACTGGGCATAGGTCACCTGAATAATGACCGCCCGCGACGCCGCTTCTATGGCATTCGTATAGAGGTTGTAGAACAACTGGCGAAGCAACATCGGGTCGACCCGCACTCGCACCGGCCGGGGCCGCGGACCTGCCGCCGCAATCTCGATCGTTGAACCATCGACAATGTCCGCATGATCATGCCCGTACTGCTCGGCGATTCGATTCAGGAACTCCCCGAAATCGACGTCTTCCTTGTTTACCTCGTCGAAACGGGTGTAGTTCAGAAGCGTGGTGACCGTCTTGTTCAAGCTCTCTACGCCGCGCGTGATCTTGTCCACCAGCCGCTGGCGGGGATCATCTTCCGCCATATCCCGCTTCAGCAGCGACGCGAAACCGCCGATTCCCGACAATGGATTGCGCACCTCGTGAGCGATCGTTGCCGCCATCTCGCCGAGCGCCGCGAGCGTGGTCAGGCGGACCAGTTCCTGTTCCATCTTCTTGATCCGGCTCAGGTCGTGAAATACTTCCACCGCCCCGACCGGCTCGCCGTGGTCGTCCCGAATAAGTGCTGTCGAGACTGAAACCAGCAGCTTGGTGCCGTCGGGAAGGTCGATGCTCTTTTCCACCGATTCGCATCCGTGTCCCGATTCGACAGTGCGAAGCGCATTCGCCTCCACCGGCCGCCCCGGCGGGATGATATCCCGGTAAGGCGACCCGACCACCCGATTGGCCGGAATCCCCAGCAGCAGCGACGCCGCCGGATTGAAATGGGTGACATGTCCCTGTCGGTCAACCGCAATGACGCCGGCGGAAATCGAGGTGAGGATGCCGTTCAGGAATTCGGTCGCCTTGAGGTTCCGCCCGGTCATGTCGACCAGTTTCCGGTTGGTCTCTATCAGCTGGCGGTTCTGTTCGCCGAACTCCTCTTCGAGGGCGATATACTGACGCTGCAGGTTGTTGATGATGCGGTTGAACGAGGCGTAGGAATCGGCAAAACGACTAATCTCCTCCGCTGATTCCGGGGTTGACTGGACGGTCGTTCCCTGCCGTTCCTTCATGAGCATCCTGCCTTCGCCACCAAGGACGATAGGTACGGCCTGATTGGCTCCGGATTCAACTAAAAACTTCAATCAGAAGTAGGAGGTAATCTCGGCGGGGATGTCGTCGATCGCGGCAATATGATCGGCCAGTCCGGCTTCGATGACGGCGCGCGGCATGCCGTAGACCACGCACGTCTGCTCGTTCTGGGCCACCACTACGCCGCCCTTACCCTTGACGTTGCGAATACCGTGGATACCGTTATTCCCCATGCCGGTCAGCATGACGCCAAGTGTCGCCTCGCTGAAATAATCGGCCACCGAATTCATCAAAACGTCGACGCAGGGCTTGTAGAGAGTCGACGCCGGCTCCGAGGACACGCATACGATCGCGTCGCCGCCGCGCCGTCTCACCGTCATGTTCTGTCCGCCCGGTGCGATCAACACCTGACCCGGCAGGATCTTGTCACCATCGGCGGCTTCACGCACGCTCAGCTGGCAGATCGAATCCAGTCGTTCGGCCAGAGATTTGGTGAACTGCGCCGGCATATGCTGGGCTATCACTATGCCAACCGGCAGCCGTCCGGGAAGGCGCGAGAGCACAGTTGAGAGCGCGGGCGGTCCGCCCGTCGAAGAACCGACCGCCACGATACCGATCGCATGGTTTCTTCGGCGAATGACCGGCGTGGCCGGGATTGACGGCGCTGTCGCGACCGGGGCCCCGGTGGCCGTTCCTCCGGTCTTGCCTCGGGCGCGGGCGAACTGGCGGTGACGGTACTGGGCCATCAGCAGATGCTTGCGTCTGGCGATATCCTTAATCTTGGCGAGCAGTTCGTCCTTGATCTTGACGATATCCAGGCTCACATACGACATTTGCTTGGGAATGAAATCGATTGCACCCAGTTCGAGCGCTTCCAGTGTCGCCTCGGCACCCTCGGTCGTGATCGACGAGATCATCATGACCGGCGTCGGATCGCTTTTCATGATCTGCTGAAGCGCCGCCAGGCCGTCCATGCGCGGCATCTCGACATCCATGGTGACGAGGTCGGGCCGAAGTATCCTGACTTTCTCGATCGCCTCTTCCCCGTCGCGTGCCTGCCCGATTACTTTGATCTGCGGATCGGACTCCAGCATGATGGAGATTGCCTTCCGCATGAAAGCGGAATCGTCCACAACCAGTACTTTGGTGATGTTATCAGTTTCGCTTCGCATAGATTTGTCAGGTCAGCGTTTCCTGCGAGCCAGGTTGAACAACCCGATCAGATCGATGATCAGCCGGATTCGGCCGTCCCCAAGAATGGTAGCTCCGGCCACCCCCTCAGTCGTGCCGAGATAGCTTCCCAGCGACTTGATCACCACTTCTTCCTGACCCAGGAACCGATCGATGTTTATGCCCAGTTTCTGCTCGGCCAGCCCGACGACCACAACATACGGCTTCTCCGCCAGCGCGACCGCGTTCCCCTGCCCCCGCAGACAGGAAGCGAAATTGATTATCGGGATGATCTCATCCCGAAGTCGCAGTACCGGGCGCTGATTGATGTAGCTGACGTCTGACTGCTCCGTGCGAACCGTCTCGATCACTGAAGACAGCGGCAGAATGTACACTTCGTGATCGGCCTCGACCAAAAGCCCCTGCAGGATCGCCAGCGTGAGCGGCAGCTTGATCGTGATGGTCGTCCCGGCCCCGCGTTTTGAATCCAGTTCGATCTGGCCGTTGAGCTTTTCGATATTGGTGCGGACCACATCCATGCCGACTCCGCGGCCGGAGACATCGGTCACCACCTTGGCGGTCGACAGCCCTGCCTCGAAGATGAACCGGAAGATATCGCGGTCCGCCATCTTCTCGATTTCGGCGCGCGTCCCCAGCCCACGCTCGATCGCCTTTTCCCTGATGGCATCCGGATCCAGCCCTTTGCCGTCGTCCTGAATGCGGATAACGATATTTGAACCTTCCTGGCAGGCGTCGAGTTTGATAGTCCCTTTCGCCGGCTTGCCGCCCGCCTCGCGAACTTTCGGCAATTCAATGCCGTGATCACAGGAGTTCCGGATGATATGCACGAGCGGATCACCGATTTCCTCGATGACCGACTTGTCGAGTTCCGTCTCCTCGCCGGTCAATATCAGGTCGATCTGCTTCTTACTGTCACGTGACAGATCGCGTACCAGGCGCGGGAACTTGCTGAACACCTTGCCGATCGGCTGCATCCGCATCCGCATGACGGCCATCTGCAATTCGGTCGTGATGTAGTTCACGCTGGCCGCGGCTTGATTGAGTTTCTCGGCGTGCAGGCCTCCCACCTCATCCTTGTTGATCGTCCCTACCGTCTGCACCAAGCTGTTGCGACTGAGCACCAGCTCCCCCATGAGATTCATGAGCGAATCGAGCCGGTTGACATCAACCCTGATGGTTTGATCGACGACCTTCTTCTCGGCACCCGGTCGAACCGGGGATGCGGCCGTGGTTTTGTCGAACGAGGCGGGTTGGTCTTTGGCCGCGCTTTCCATCACTCTGATCGGTGCTGTGGTCGGCTGTGCGACGGTTGCCGCCGGACTGGCGATTGTTGTCCCCGGCGCAGCCCCGCCCTCCATCTGGACTTCGAGCATGGCGAGGATGCCGGAAAGGTCCACCGACTCGATGTGACCTGACCGCACCATCTCGACAAGCTGCTTCAGCAAATCGAGCGACTCCAGCAGCACATCCATCCTGACGGGCGTGACCTTCAGTTCCCCCTTCCGCAGCTTGTTCAGCACGTCTTCCATCTTGTGGGTCAGCGTGGTGACCTGCTCGAAGCCGAGGAAGCTCGAGGTACCCTTGATGGTGTGCGCCGCGCGGAATATCTCGTTGAGCAGGTTCAGGTCGTCCGGAGCCGACTCCAGCTTTACCAGATTGGTGTCCAGCGAGTGCAGCAGTTCATCGGTTTCGATGAGAAAGTCGCCGATGATCTCCTTCATGTCATCCAGTTCAAGGTTGGCGTCGGTCGTCATATCCTGTGGTGTCCTACTTTTTCGATTTGTCGAAGAGCGAGTCGATTACCGCCTGCTCGGTTTTGCGTTCAAACAAGTCGGCGTGCGGATCGTAGGTGCGCACCTTCTTGGCCGACTCCACCTGCGTGAGCACCTTGGCGTCCGCCCCCATGGTCTGGAGGATATTCTTTAATTTCGATTCGATTTCCTCAAGCAGTGACGCCGCGTGGTTCATCTGCTGCGAGGTGATGTCCTGGAACTGCAGCGCGTCCATAACCGAGTAGGCGTCATTCATGTTGGTGGTGGCCAGTTCGCACAGCTCGTCGATCTTCTTCGCCGCCGGCTGGCCGGAGACTTCCTCGCCGATATGCTGAAGGCCGGTGATAATCTGCTGCTCGCGCTGGGTGATTTGCTCGATGACATCGAGCATGCGGTTGGTGGCCGCCTCGGTCTGCTGGCTGATTTTATCGAGCTGATTGGTCGCCTGCGGCACTTTGTCGTGCGATTCCACCAGCGGCGATTTCATGCGATGAAGGTTTTCGACCAGTCCGTTTACCGACTGAGTTAGACTGGCGATCTCCTTCTGGATGATATCCTGGAGCGATGTCGACAGTGTCATATCAGTATCCTTCCTTAGCCGGCCAGAACCTGGTCAATTTTGGCCTTGAGTGTTTCGGGGGTGAACGGCTTTACAATGTAGTTGTTCACGCCCGCCTTCATGGCTTCGACGATATCTTCCTTCACCGAGCGGGTTGTCACCATCAGCACCGGCAGTGTCTTGAATTCGTCCGTAGCGCGAAGCGCCGCTACGAATGCCAGACCGTCCATCTCCGGCATGTTCCAGTCGGTGATCACAAAATTGACCTTGTCGACTTTCATCTTGGCCAACGCGTCCTTGCCGTCGGTGGCCTCGATCACCTGGTCGTAGCCGGCCCGCTTGAGCGTGTTGACAATAATGCGGCGCATCGTCGGACTGTCATCCACCGCAATGATCTTAAAATCTCCCATATGGCCTCCTTACAGCGCGGGCTAAAGCACTCATTTACTTCTTCAGAAACTTGCCGACTTCGTCGAGCAAGAGCGCGGACTTGAACGGTTTGACCAGATACGCATTTGCCCCCACCTCCATCCCGCGCTGCCGGTCGTCCTCGCCGTCCTCGGATGAGAGGATGATGATCGGCGTTTGGCGATAGCGTTCATTCTGCCGGAGCGTGCCGATCAGTCCGTACCCGTCGAGATTGGGCATGTTGAGGTCGGTGATGACCAGATCGACATCCCCGGACAGATGCGACATCTTCTCGATCGCGTCCATGCCGTCGCTTGCCGCGACGACTTCGAATCCGCTGTTGCGCAGCGAAAACGAGACGAACTTCACGATCGTCGGGGAATCATCTACTACCAGAATCGTCTGACTCATAGGTCGCGTCCTGTTATAAGTAATTGTTTATTCGCCTTACTTCCCCGCCGTCACCGGTTTGATTCGGGCAAGCATCTCCATGGCGCGCTGTGCGCCGCTGCTCGCCGGTGCGGCTGTCCGTTCATCCGTATCGGGTGAATTATCGGGCTGATCCGTCTGCGGTCCCGCTTCCTTCTGGTACACCAGGGCATTCTTGAAATAGACCAGTTTGAAGGCCTTTGATATGCCGTGCAGCGTTTCCGAGTGGCCGATGAAATAGTAGCCCCCCGGCCGCAGAGCGTTATAAAACCCGCGCACGAGCTGCTTCTTCACCTCGTCGCTGAAATAGATCATCACATTCCGGCAGAAAATGACATCCATGCCGTTAATCATCGATATCTGTCGCGGGTCGTTCAGATTGACGTGCGAGAACTTCACCATCATCTTCACATCCGGCTTTATCCGGTAGGCCTCGCCGACCGGTATGAAGTACCGGGTGAGAAGGTCCGGTTTGACATTGCGGAGCGTAATCCCGCTGTATTCGGCCTGACGGGCTCGCTGCAGCACCTGCTCCGAAATGTCGTTGGCGATGATCTCGACATTCCAACCCGCCAGCGAGTGCAGTTTTTCGAGTATCTGGATGGCGAGCGTGTACGGCTCCTCCCCGGTCGAGCAGCCGGCCGACCAGATCTTCAGCGTCCGCGGCCCTTTCTGTTTCATCTTCTCGGCGATCAGGATCGGCATCACCTCGTCGGAAAATGCCATGAGTTGCGGCTCATTGCGGAAGAAACTGGTTTCGTTCGTGGTCACCAGGTCCATCAGGCGGTTGAACTCGCGCATGGACAGATCGTACTTCACATGATAGAAGTAGTCGCGGACAGTCCTGATCTGCAGTTCTTCCATGCGCTTGGCCAGACGGTTCTTTACCAGGTACATCTTGTTTTCCGCAAAGTAAATTCCACTGCGCTCCAGGATGAAATCCCGAATCATGACGAACTCTTCGACCGACATGTCCAGATCATTGTCCTGCGTCCCGATCATCTGTCCCGACTCCCCTCGCTCTCCACGGAATGCTGACCGCGTCCCCTCTCCTTGAGTGCGGCATCAATCGTCTTGTAAAGTTGATTGATGTTAAACGGTTTGATGACGTAATCGACTACGCGCTGACGGAGCGCCGTCACGGCGGAATCCACCGACGGAAATCCCGTCATCAGCACGATCGGTATCTCGGGATGAGCCCGCCTGAGTTCTTCAGTCAGGGCCAGCCCGTCCATTTCCGGCATTTTGATGTCCGACAGCACCAGGTCGACCGGCTTGTGCGCGATGATATCCAGCGCCTTGTCGCCGTTTTCGGCCACCGAGATCGACCATCCCTGGCTGGTGAAGAAATCGTACAGGAGGTCGCGAATCAGCAGTTCGTCGTCCACGACCAGAATTGAGGGCTGACCGCTCACTTCTGCCCTCCCAGTGCCGTTACGGCCATATCGCCGGCCTCGACAACGTCTTTATTTCTTTCCTGGCTGAGCTTGGACAGCGCCGGCAAGGCGTCGGAAGCGCCAAGCGACGCCAATGCCTTGGCCGCCGCAATCTTGACGATATCCTGCTCGTCCTGCAGGAGCGGAATCAGGAACGAGGCGGCCGATCGATTGCCGCATTCCGCGATCGCCATGATGGTATGATAGCGTACCCAGATATCCGGGTCGCTCAGCAGGAAGCGTATGTCATTCGCGGCGGCGTCCTTCTTCAGGGCGACAAGCGTGGTCACGGCCGCCTTGCGCACGCCACTGTTTTCATCGGTCAATGCGACCAGCAACGGTTCCACCGAACCGATGGAATCAAACTTCGAAAGGGCCGTGATCGCTGATTTTCTTACGCCCGGGTCCTGGTGGTTGACCGCCTGCAGAAGCGGTTCGATCACTTCTCGCTCCCCAATCCAGCCCAGCGCTATAACCGCGAGGCGCTGTCGCTCGACATCGTCCTGGTATAGTTCGGAAGTCAGGCGCGCGACCACTTTGGGCCCGCCGACGATAATCATCGCCCCGGCTGCCGCTTCGCGGACGTCGCCGTACTTGTCGGACAGTCCGTCCATGATGAAGCCGAGATCCTCGTCGGTAGCCAACCAGCCCAGCGCGGCATAGGCCGCGGCCCGGACATGACCGGTGCCGTCTTTCGTCAGTGCTCTCAGGACCGGTACGGCGTCCCGGCATCCGGACACACCCAGCAGGTAGGCGACCTGCCTCCGGACATCCGGTTCCGGATCGTTGGCCAGCGGCAACAGTTGCCGGGCAATTGTCTCGTCGATAAAGTGCTTGATAACTTCGAGCAGCCGCAATTTGGATTCCCGGCCGGCCCTGAGCAAATGCTCGATCATCAGTTCCGAGTAGGACCGTCCTACCAGTACCAGGGCCTCTGAGATTTTGCCGAGCTTCGTGTCGTCGACACAGTCCAGCACCGTCAGCAGGTTCTCGATCACGTGCGAGCCGTACCAGTGCGAGAGACGGCTCAGGGTGAATTCCGTGATCTCCACATTCCCCTTCTTGACGCCGTCAAAGAGGAAGTCGGTAAAGCGATCCAGCGGCAGATCGCAGCCGATCCGACCGTGGTTGCGCACGCTGATCTTGATCGCCGCGCACATGGCCGTTTCGGCGATCGGTAGCTCCGGCTGGTTCATGAATTTCTGCAGGTAAGGCATCGAATCCAGGTTGCCAATCTGGCCGATTGCGTCGATCACCGCGTACAGAATCATCGGGTCGTCGGTGCCGAGGCAGCGGTAGAGATGTTCCAGGGCGGCATGGTCGCCGATCTTGCCGAGCGCTTCGATTGCCGGCATCCGGACATCTTCGATCTTCTCGTAGACCGCCAGCAAATGCGGCACGGCCGCCGGGGAGCCGATCTCGCCCAGCGCTTCAGCCGCCGAGCAGACCACGTTGGCGTTGTCGTCCCATAGCCGTTGGCAAAGCGGTTCAATCGCCCGCTCGTCGCGAATCAGTCCGAGCACATCGACCGCGAATTTGCGGACATCGTAGTCGTCGCTCTTGAGCGTTTCGGTCAGGGCGGGCACGGCGTCGGCGCCCATGCGCACCAAAATCTCGGCCGCCAGATTGCGCGTGGAAATGTCCAGGTGAGCCAGGAAGCTGCAGAGCAGTTGCGCGGCCGTTCCACTCTTCATTGTGCAGAGCAGATTGGCGGCGAGCTCCCTTATGCCCAGGTCCGGATCCTCGATTGCAATGACGAGACCGGCGACCGCTTCATCCTCCTGGTAGGTCCCCAACTCCTTGACCGCTTCTTCGCGTTCGTAGAAGTCGGGCGATTGCAGTCGCGCGAGCAGTTCTCCGATCCGTTCAATCACGTTCGCCATGGCGGTCTCCCTCCTGAATCACGCGTCGTCAACCTACACGGTGGCCGTAGCGCGGTAGGAACTCAGCGCTTCTTCCTCGGTCTTGAAGATCTCGAAAATATGCGACAATTGCGTGATATCGAAGATCTCCTGGACGTAGCTGGCCAGATTGGACATGGTGAGCCGCCCTCGGGCCAGGCGTATCTCCTTCATCGTCGACACTAGCGCTCCCAGGCCGGAGCTGTTGATGAAATCGACGCTGTTAAGATTGAGATGAATCGATACGGTGTTTGAAGCCAGAAGCTTCTTTACCTGCTCCTTGAGCATGGTGCCGCCGGCCAGGTCCAGCCGGCCCGTGATATAGAGCACCGCGCAGGCGCCCTTGTCATGTCTGACAATTTCCACGACTACCTCCAAAAGTATTTAGGACTTCGCTGTTTGCGTCTTTTCGTTCAAGCGTACCGCCAGCGAGACCACGAGTCCCCCGGTCGGCGATTCCCGGTATTCCACCCGGTCGGCGTAACGCTCCATAAAGTTGATGCCCCGTCCGCTTTCCGCCAACGGGTCACCAGAATTCAATCTATGAGCAATGCGGTCCAGGCCGCCTGCACCTTCATCTGTAATGTCGGCAATGATCTCCGATTCATTAACTCGCACCGTCAGGCGCACAAGTCGTTTGGGATCAGAAGCATTGCCGTGAAGCAGGGCATTGGTAAAGGCCTCGGAGACGATCAGTTGAAGACGCCAGGCCCGCCCCCCGGCGATCTCATGCAGTTCGAGCACCGACTGGAGATCGTCCAGCATTTGATCCTCGGAATCCAAGCTGGACGCGTACTTGAAGTGATATTCAGCCATGGCTACTCTATCCGCACCTGCAAAATTGTGAAATCATCGTGTGTTTCCTCCGGCGACCCGGCNGCGAAGTTGTCCACCCACTCCTTGACTTTCCGGCAAAAATCCCCCGGACTCAAGTCGATCTCGGCNGCAAACACCTGCTCGGCGCGTTCCCGGCCGAACAGCTGACCCTCGGCGTCCATCGCCTCAGTCAATCCGTCCGTGAACAGAAACAGCCGGTCGCCGGACTCGAGCGGCATGGTTGACTGCTTGAACAGCGCCCCCGGAAACTGGCCGACAATCGGTCCCGATGTCGGCAGCGTCTCGATCGTCCGCTCCGATTCGTCCCAGAACAGCCCCGGCAGGTGCCCGGCATTGCAGAAATACAGCGCACGCCGTGCCAGGTCGAACTTGACAAACAGCAGCGTCACGAACATCTCACGCTCTTTGACGATTTCGCTCGCCAGCAACTCGTTCAAGGTCGACGCCAGTTCATCCATGGCGATCGTCGGATTGGCCTTGATGATCGCCTTGATGATACCGGACGAGGCCGACATCACCAGCGCGGCCGGAACTCCCTTGTTGGAGACGTCGCCTATGATNACGATGAACGACTGTTCATCGAGCTTAACCACGTCGTAGAAATCGCCGCCGACCGCCCGCGCCGGATAGTAGATTGCGCCCACNTCGGCTCCNGGNANGTGCGCCACGCCCTGCGGCANAATGGTTTCCTGCACCTGGCGGGCGATCGCCATNTCCTGTTCGGTCTTCTGCCGTTCGAGACGCTCCTTCATCAGGAGCGAATTATCCACGGCCACNGCGACGAAGTTCAGTAGCATCTCGAGGATTTCCTGATCCTCCGACGAGAAATTCCCCCCCTGCGCTTTGTTGATCACGACAAGCACGCCGAACTTGCGGTCAGACGTCTGTATAGGCAGCGCGATGACCGAATTGACCAGCAAGCCCTCGGGTGAACGCATCTGCAGGTCGGTCAGAGTGACCGACTGTCCGGAGGCGAAGCAGTGCTCGACGAGCGGCTGGTTGTCCGCCGTCTTCAAATTACCGAGGAACTTTTCCGTCACGCCCCACGAGGTCTTGGTCGAGAACTTGTCCCCCTCGTTGAACAGAATTGCGCCGACCTCCCCGTCCACCAGCTGCGTGGCCATATCCATCACGACCGAGAGCACGGCATCAATTTCATGAATGCCGGCGATCACGGCGCCCATCGTGGTGAGGTCGCAAAGCTGCGCCCGCTGCACTTCGAGACGGGCCTCCAGCTCTTCGACTTTGGAATTCGGGGCCAGCGCAAACCGCATATATGATACGGTATCGGCTGACCGGCCGTAGTATTTAGTCAGACAGTAACTTGGCGAGGTAATTCATTGCGACGCTTGACCCTCGAAAGTCGACGGTACTCCCCGACCGTGCGAACCCGGACCGAACGGCCTCAATCAGTCAAACTCGTGTTCCGGCTTCGGCGGCGTCTGCTCGAAACTGACCCGTCCAATGACAATCTCGGCCTTGCTGTAATTCTCCCCCTTCATGGGGCAGCCGGCGGCCCGGCGAAGCAGCGCCAGTTGTCCGGTGTGGGTGAGCGCATCGGCAATCGGCCCCTGAAACACTCGACCCATCTCCGCATTGATTGGCGCTCCGGATGCGAGGTAATCGTCAAAGGCCTTGAGCGATCCGAAAAACCGAGCGATTTCCTTCTCCCAGACCTGTGGTGTCGCAGCGTGCCATCTGGCCTCCCCCTTCGCTATCGTCAGTGCCCAGTCAAACAGGTCCCCCATATGCGCCGCCAATTGGACCGGCGTATTTGAGTCGGGTCGGAGTTTGAAGTCGGCGAAACTCGCGGGTGCACCCCGCATCGCCTTGGCTGCGCGATACGCCAGCGTTGCGAGCGTGTGGCGAAGCATTTCCCGGTCGGTCATGTCTCAATCCTTTGCCGATATGGTGACTGTCAATGAGTGAAAGATGATGCCGGAAGGGATTATTGCACAATCGCTTTTGAGGCGAGCACGGAATTTCATTTGCGCCTGAATTTCAGCCGGATCGGCACTCCCTCGAAACCGAATTCCTCGCGAAGCTGATTGTTGAGATACTGGATGTACGACTTATCCACCAGTTCCGGATGACTCGTGAAAAACACAAAGGTCGGCGGCGCTGTCTCGGTTTGCGTGAGATACTTCATCTGAATGAATTTCCCAAGTCGCGCCGGCGGTTTGCGACGGCCGTATACTTCCTGCAGGAATCGGTTCAACTCCGAGGTCGACAGCTTTCGATAATTCTGCTCGTGCACGCGATCCACAATCGCCAGCGCCTTGGTGACTCGCTGTCCGGTCAGTGCCGAAATGAAAACCACCGGTACGAAGGAGTCATGAGCCAGCGTCTCTTTCACGCGCACCAGGTATTCATCCGCCGTCTTGTCGGTCTTTTCGATCAGGTCCCACTTGTTGACCGCTATCACCGCCCCGCGACGGTTCTCCAGCACATCGCTGAGAATATGCTGGTCCTGCGCGGTTACGCCCTCCACGGCATCGATCAACACGACCGCGACATCGCAATTCTCAATCGTGCGATTGGTCCGGAGATTGGTATAGAATTCGACATTCTCGCTCACTTTGTATCGCCGCCTGAGTCCTGCCGTGTCCACCAGCACGTACTTTCTCCCCTCGAACTCGAACGGCGTGTCAACCGCATCGCGGGTGGTCCCGGCCACATCGGATACAATCAGCCGGTTTTCGCCGAGCAGTCGGTTAATAAACGATGACTTGCCGACATTCGGCCGTCCGACCACCGCTACCCTGATCGCCGATTCCATTTCCTCTGCCGCTTCTTCCGGCGCGGGCAGACGCTTGACGATTTCATCAAGAAGTTCGCCGATATTCAACCCGGCTGTTGCCGACACGGGGAACGGATCCCCCAGTCCCAATCGCATAAACTCGTAGATTTGTGACTCGAGCAGTTCGTTATCGGCCTTGTTGGCCACCACCATCGTGTTCTTCCCGGCTTTGAACAGCAGCCGAGCGATCTGCTCATCGGTCTGATCGCTGCCGGTTTGCGTATCCACCACCAGCAACACGAGATCGGCCTCATGGATGGCGAACTCCGCCTGGTCCGCAATTAGTCGCTCCATCGCGTCTCTGCTGTCCGGAACAATGCCGCCGGTGTCAATCAGATGGAAATCCACTCCGTTCCAGTCGCATACCGCGTAATTCCGGTCGCGCGTGATGCCGGAACGCGGATGTACCACCGCCACCTTCTTCCGCAAGAGCCGGTTGAACAGCGAGGATTTTCCCACGTTCGGCCGGCCGACTATGGCAATGGTCGGTAGATTCATGCGTATACTTCCCGCAGCGTGGCCGCAAAATTGTATTGCCCGACATACACCGGCTTGCCGAGCGCGGCGCGAAACTCATCCAGCGAAAGATTGTCCAGGAACAGGTCGTCACCGTTCAGACAATTCGGCGGCAGCACAATCGCATCGTGGTCCGCCACACGCTCGGTCGCAAACGCCAGCAAATCCTTGCCGGTCAGCAGGCCTGAAACCGTCACACTATGTCCCCAGAATTCGTTCGGCACCGGAGCCAGTGTTGCCCGAAGGCCGAGCGTCTCCCGCACGTACGGTATCACTTCTCTGCTGAGAAAAGGATACGCCGACTGACCGGTGAGAAGCAGCGCTTTCCGATTCCGACTGAGTTTCCCCAGGCGATTCCGGCGGCGATTGAACATTGTCACGAACTCCCTCGCCATCCCGACACCGTTCTCGAACTGATTCATTTCCTCGTAGCTCCCGCGTGACGGGAACGGCCGGTCGGCGATCACATAGAATTCGTCGGCGGCCCACACGAACCGCGTGCCGATGTGTTTGAGCGTCTCTTTCTGCCGAAGCTCTATGTAGTCAATTATCGCAGCGGCTTCATCGGCGGTATACGTTCGAAGCTGCGGCAACTTGTCCCGATATTTCGTCAGCCCCACCGGCACCACCGCCAGCGTTTGAACATGCGGATGAAGTTCGACCAGATCGGTCAACGTCCGTTCAAGTTGTTGACCATCGTTAATCCCCGGGCACAGCACCACCTGCGTGTGAATCGCAATGCCGTTCTCGCCGAGATATTTCAGCCGTGGGATTATCGGAGCCAGCTTCTCGTTGCGCAGCATGCACCGTCGCAGCCGGTCATCGGTCGCGTGCACCGACACATACAGCGGCGACAGCCGCTGTTCGATAATCCGCGCAATATCCTCATCCGATGTGTTCGACAAGGTAACGAAGTTTCCGTGGGTGAACGACAGCCGGTAATCCTCGTCTTTCAGGTACAGCATCCGCCGCATACCGTTTGGTTGCTGCCGGACAAAGCAGAAGATGCAGTCGCACTTGCAGAGCTTGATCTTGTGATCATCGAGCGTGAGTCCGAGGTCTCCGGCGGCGAGATCATGAAACTGGTAGTCGATCTCCCGTCCCTCCGCGTCCGCAAAGACGATCTTCACGTACTCATCGGACGTCCGGAACCGAAAGTCGATCGCGTCGAGCACCGGCTTGCCGTTCACGGACAGCACGGAGTACCCGGGACGAATCGTCCCGAACAACGGCGAACTCGGCTCCACTTCGAGGATCTTCAACGCTCTATCCTTACAATAAAAAACAGCGGGCGATGGGACTCGAACCCACGACGTCAAGCTTGGGAAGCTTGCATTCTACCACTGAATTACGCCCGCAGTAGTAATCGCTGGCCGGAATATAGAGTCACGTGCCCGCAGTGTCAACGATTGCGGGAGTCCGTGGCGTCGGTCGTCTCTGGATGACGCCTGCAGGTTTGAACTTCTGACGTTAGTCCTGACATTTCGCCACCGNCTTNTCACACAACAACTTAATGTTTTGCGTCGNCNGANNGNGNNAATT
>PQAP01000194.1:17006-18928 GCA_003105265.1 candidate division GN15 bacterium
TCCGNNNCNANNCCGNNGATTTCTNNTGGCNCNNNCCNNNNTCTGTGGTTATCATTAGNTATGATAANCTCTTAACNNNTNNGANNNNTNTCTGAGGTGCTNNATGGCATTTGAAAAAGTTGACTATATCTGGATGAACGGGCGGATGGTTCCCTGGGACGACGCCAAAATTCATGTCCTCTCCCACGTCGTGCATTACGGNACNTCNATTTTCGAAGGAATGCGCGTCTACAAGACCTCCAAAGGTCCCGCCGCGTTTCGTCTGAACGATCACACCACCCGGCTATTCAACTCGGCCAAGATCTACCGCATGCAGGTGCCGTACACNAAAGATGAGATCAACGATGCCATCCTCAACGTCGTCGGCGCCAATCGCATGGAAGAATGCTATGTCCGTCCGCTGGTCTATCGCGGCTATAACCAGCTTGGTGTCGATCCGTCGCCGTGCCCGGTCGATGTCGCCATTGCCGTCTGGGTCTGGGGCAAGTATCTCGGGCCGGAAGCGCTGGAAAAAGGCGTGTCGGTGTGTGTGTCCTCGTGGGCGCGTCCTGCCCCGAACACGCTTCCCCTTATGGCCAAAGCGGCCGCCAATTACATGAACAGCCAGTTGGTCAAGATGGAAGCGATGCAGCACGGCTACGCCGAGGGGATCGCTCTCGATGTCTACGGTCATGTTTCCGAGGGCTCGGCGCAGAACATTTTCATCGTGCGCCGTGGTGTGCTCTTCACCCCACCCCTCTCCGCCTCCGTCCTTCCCGGTATCACCCGCAATTCTATCATCCAGATCGCCCAGGATCGCGGCTACCGCGTGGAGGAGCAGGATATACCGCGTGAAGCACTGTATCTGGCCGATGAAGTCTTCTTCACCGGTTCGGCCGCCGAGGTCACGCCGGTCGCGAGTGTCGACAAGATCACGGTCGGCGAGGGGAAGTGCGGCCCGATCACCCGTGAACTTCAGAAGGCGTTCTTTGATATAATTGAAGGACGGGCCGAGGATACGCACAACTGGCTGACGCTGGTGCCGAAGTACAACACGGTGGGCGTGAAATAGCAGCGGGCACGGACGCATCGTCGGATCGTCATTGCAGGCCCCGTTTCGGGGCGTCGCAATCTGTCAGCCCGACAGGTGGCTGTCATTGAAATACGATGGACTGAGTAGGTCAGGCGCGCTTCGCGCTCGACTGCGACAAGTGAACCGAATTCGAAGCTAAGGATAGCATCATGAAAGTCGCCATCGGCGCGGATCACAAAGGATTCGACTACAAGGAGAAGATCAAAGCGATTCTCAAAGGATTGGGTATTGAAGTCACCGATTTCGGCACCACCAGCCACGATTCGGTAGATTATCCTGACTACGGCCTCAAGGTCGCCCATGCGGTCGCCGACGGCAGCGCTAACTACGGCATCACGGTTTGCTGGACCGGCAACGGGATGAATATCGCCGCCAACAAGGTTAAGGGGATTCGCTCCGGTCTCGCACTGAATCCGGAGATGGCGGTGCTGGCGCGCCAGCACAACGATGTCAACGTTCTGGCAATCGCAAGTAAATACGTTCCCGAAACCGACCTCGACTTAATCGTTCGTGCCTTCCTTCAGACCCAGTTCGAAGGCGGCCGGCATATCCCGCGCGTGGACAAGATCAAGAGCGAAGAACGGTGCTAGATACTCGCGATTGATGAAGGACGGGTCCGGTCTCCGGACCCGTCCTTCTCTTATCTGAAACGGAGTTCGACCACTTCCTCATTCCAGCGAAAGCTGGAATCCAAGTCTCTTCGTGGCGTTGAGCGGAGTTGAGACTCGGCGGTCTTTACTAACCGGTGTTTTTACGTTCCATGACCGCTTGGCCAGGATTGAGTACTCCACTATATTCGGCGTGATGAGTGACACCCCCTTCTTCCCCATCGCCTCCTACTGCTCCTCCC
>PQAP01000195.1 GCA_003105265.1 candidate division GN15 bacterium
TCGAATACGATGAAGGGGATGTTCATACTGGCTGAGAAGTTGTACGGTCTCAAGTTTGCAGAGCGCAAGGATATTCCGGTGTATCAACCCGACGTTCAGGTGTTTGAAGTCAAGGAGTCGAACGGACGCCTGATCGGACTTCTCTACACCGATTTCTTCCCGCGCGAATCCAAAGGGAGCGGGGCGTGGTCGGGCGAGTTCCGCAACACGTTCGTGAAGAACGGCAAGCGGGTGTTGCCATTGGCCACGCTCGTCTGCAATTCGTCCAAACCGACAGCGAATGCTCCATCGCTCCTGAGTATCGACGAAGTCAAAACAGTGTTCCACGAGTTCGGGCATGCCCTTAATACGCTGCTCTCGACCAGTTCCTACCGTGAAGGATACACCCCGCAGGATGCCGTGGAATTGCCGTCGCAGTTCATGGAGAATTGGGTTCTGGAGCCGGAGTTTCTGAAGCTCTATGCGAAACATTATCAGACCGGCGCGGTTATTCCCGCCGATCTGGTCGCCAAGCTCAAGAACAGCTATCTGTTCAACAAGGGATTTGAGACGGTCGAATATCTTGCCGCGAGTTTTCTGGATATGGCCTGGCATGAGCTCGAATCCGCCCAGGATACCAACGTGACCGATTTCGAATCGAATGCCATGGCGACTATCGGTCTGATTCCGGAAATCCTGCCGCGCTATCACTCGGTCTATTTCGGACACATGATGGGTGGCTACTCGGCCGGCTATTACAGTTACGACTGGGCCGGCGTGCTCGATGCGGACGCGTTCGAAGCGTTCAAGGAAACCTCGCTTTTCGACCGGAAGACCGCGGCATCGTTCCGGAAGAACATCCTGGAAAAGCTTGGGACCGAGGACGCGATGACGCTGTACAAGCGCTTCCGGGGTCGGGAGCCGAGAGTGGAGCCGTTTCTGGAGAGAAACGGGCTGTTATAGGAGTAATCGGTCAGGTCACGCCCGCCTGCGGGCGAGCAGGACCTGACCGAGGACTGGATGTGGCGGTCAGGTCACATCTGCCTTCGGCAGACAAGACCTGACCGAACAGGCGAGCAGTTGTCAGGCAGAGACGCCTGACAGCGCACCCAAGCGGGGAGAATCCTGTGAATAGAGATAACGGGCGAAATCAGAAACTTGGGCCGGCGCTGAAATAGAAGCGGTCGGCATTGTGGTTGGTGATACCGTAGCCGAATTCGACCGGGCCGATCGGGGAATCGAACGCGAGTGACACGCCGAACCCGGTACGCAGATTTCGCAACTTGATCTGCTCGGCCGTGGCGTAGGCCTCGCCGATATCCACCCGCGTGAAGAAATAGAGCCGCAACGGCAGCTTAACCCGCAGTTCCTGATTTAGCAGCAGCATCTTGTCACCCGCCACCTGATTGGTGCGGAGACCGGCGAACGAACGCAATCCCCCGAAATAGAACTGTTCCGAAATCGGCAACCCGGAACGCGAGAGCCCTATCGACGCGGTCGGATGATAACAGAGCCAGTCGCCGAAGGGGAAGTACGACTCGAGTGACGAGAAGAAGCGCGTGAATTCGACGTTACCGCCCAGATATTTGCCGGTCAGGGCAATCTCGAAAAAATGTCTCTTTCCAGAGCGGGGGAACGGCCAGCGATCGAAGGTCTCAACATGCGTTTCAAAGATGAGCTGGCGCAGGCGGAGTTTCTCGCGGATGTCCGTCTGGGGATCGCGGCTGGTCAAATTTCTGAGTTTCAACCTGGCCGAGGCGGTGCCGAGCCGTTCGATCTGCTGCCCGACCATCAGGCCGATCCCGTCGGTCGTTTCAACTCGCTCGCTGACCGGATGGTCGCTGGTGCGAAACAGCTTCCGGTCGAAACGGTCGTGGAACAGCTGGAGACGCGCGGTGAGATAAGTGGAAAAAATGCGGTTGGCTTTCAACTCAGCGGAATACAACTGGTGGTCGTAGCCGTACTGGGCATGGAACAGGTACTCGATACCGGCGCCCATGACGTCATCGTTCAGAAACTCTGCGAACTCCTCGGACTGGTATTCGTCATCCCAGTGCCAGCCCAGCCGCACCTGCGCGCTCTTTTTCTCCCGGACGCTGACGACAGCCGCCACGCCCTCGCGGATCGGAATCGGCTCGATGCTGACCTGCTCGAACAGATCAGTACCGTAAATATTGCTCACCCCGCGCGAGGCAACGGAGGTGGAGTATGGCCGTCCCACTTTGAGAGGACAGTACGAGCGAATGAGCCAGTCCCGCGCCTTGCCCTTGTTCTCGACCACGATACTTCGCACGATCGCCTCGTCGATCGTAATGGTGAGCGATTGATCGGCCGTGTCAATGACCGCGGAGCGGACATCAGCGAGATCGTACCCATCGATAGAATAGAGATTGACAATGCGGTCAAGGCCGCGCCTGAGCGCGGGAGCGGTCAACAGTCCCTGCGGCAGGTCCATGTGCCGGATCAGGGTTGACTCAGGATAGAGGGAAACGCCGCGAAACGAAATGCGCAGGCGGTCGGTGGTTATCGCCGGCTCGGCATGGATGACCAGCATTACCGCGCTCGTATCGGGCGTCTGCGCCGCATCGGAGTCGAGCGCCTGAAGGCGTGCGGTCATTCGGTAAAGTGAGCGGTCAATGACCTCCTGGGACAGCAGCCGCATCAGGGCGTGTCGGGTAAACCGCTCGCCGCTCAACCGGGAGATCAGCGATGGGTCGCACCGGTCGCAGACAACCTTTCGGATCAAATAAGACCGATCATGCGCCTGACTCTTCGTGAGAGTGATAATGCTGTCGGCCGCGCTGAGCCCGGCGTGATAACCGATATTGATAATACTGTCGCGAAGAGCAAAATCGGTCGAAGTGATGCTGTCCGGCAGAGGCGCGATGACGTAGTCGGCATGAGCCAGTTCCGTCAGGAGTTTGTCGCGGGTCATAATGGACGTCACCTGGCCGGCGATGTCGATCGGGGACACGAGTCGGTCCCGCGGTACCAGCGGACTGGTAGTATTTACGGCGACGACAAAACTTGTGGCGCTGCTCATGCCGGACACCACATCAACCGGCACCGGTGAGAGCATGCCGCCATCCATGAGCAGCTGCGAATCCCGCTCCAGTCCCGTGAACGCCAGCGGGTACGCCATAGTAGCGCGCATGGCATCGGCCAGCGACCCGGATGAAAGTACCGCCATCTTTCCGGAGACGATGTCAGTCGTGACGGTCTTGAACGGAATTTTGAGGTGGGAAAAATCGCGATCGGCACGGTAAACCGCCCGGGAAGTCAAAGCGGACAGGGTCGACGAGACCTGTTGCCCGGCGGTCAGGGCCTGCGGAATGGTTGGCCGAAAACCGTCAAACCGCACGGAAAGCAGGTGGCGGTCATCCTCCTGGCGCTGGGTGAGAAACATGGTCAACCGTGACGGCCGGTTGGCAAACAGCTCGGAAAAATCGGTGCCGCGGATGATGCCGGTCAACTGATCGGGGCTGTAACCGCAGACGTACAGCCCGCCCACGATACCGCCGATCGAGGTCCCCGCAATGGCGGCCGGGACGATATGTTTTTCTTCGAACGCACGAAGAACTCCTATGGCGGCCAGCCCGCGGGCGCCGCCGCCGGAGAGGGCAAGTAGCACCGGATAATGGCGCGTCGTGTCGTACGGGTCACGACCATCGAGACCGCCGATGACCATGGAGTCCTGAGCTGCAACCCGAAGCGCGGCGCAGAGTACGAGCAAGAGAATAAGAGGAGTTTTCACTTGCCAAGCCGATATGCGCATAGATTCATTAAAGCCATCGAGCCAAAAGGAATACGGTTTGCCGCTCTCCAAAGCTGAACTACAAGATATACGCTCGCTGCTCACCAGAAAAGGTAGAAATCGGCGACGGGAGTTTCTGGCGGAGGGTGTGCGTCTGCTGGAAGAAGCGCTGCGACACCACTATCGTCCGATGGCCCTCTATTTCAGCGCGGGTCATTTGAACGAGCGGGCTCAGAAACTGGTGGACGCGTATCGCCGGGCGCGGGTGGAAGTGCGTGAAATCCCCGCGCGCCAACTGGAAGCGATCGCCGATACGAAAACGCCGCAGGGCGTGGTTGGTCATTTTGCCGTGCCGGAGGCGACGCTGGAAGAACTTTACCGGGCCGAGACACGTAGAGTACTACTGTGTGAGAATATCGGCGATCCCGGCAATCTGGGCACGTTGATCAGGTCCGCGCTGGCGTTCGACATGCACCTGGTGATCACGATGGGGGCGTCTGCCGAACTGCTCTCGCCCAAGGTGATCCGGTCATCGGCCGGAGCGGTATTCGGCATCGCGACGGTGCACGCGACCTGGAACGAGGTCGTCAAATTGAATCGCACGTTCGGCACAGTCCTGGTGGCGAGTGACCTCTCGGCTCACGAGCCGCTCGAACGGCTCCGGTTCGTGGCGAAAGAGAAAGGGGTCATGTTGGCGGTGGGATCCGAAGCGGCCGGGCTGTCGGAGCAGGTGCTCGCCGGCGCCGATCTGCGCATGCGGATCGGGCATTCGCGGGCGGTCGAATCGCTCAATGCCGCGGTGGCCGGGTCGATGCTGATGAGAGAATTGTATCAGGAGTCGCAACCATGAGAACGATAATGAGCCGTGCCGTGAGAATATTCGCATACCTCGTCTGCCTGATGTCGGTCGGTCTGGCCGTGCGGTCACAGCAGGTCACGGAAATCGAACCGGGATTGTTCTCGACAAGCGAACTCAAGGCGTCTGCCAGAATCACCACCCAGAAGCGTATCCTCATTCGCTCGGCTGAAAGCTTATCGGGATCGCTGAGAATAGACACCGCTAAAGGCGCGACGGCCTCGCTGACCTACCGGATACAGGCCCGGAGCGACGACAAGAAGAAAGGAATCGATTACATCGATCTCATTTCGGTCACCGTAATCTCGGTGGTGGACGAGATCAGAATTGAGATGCGGGCGCCCAATCCGGCGCCATGGGAGGCAGATGTCGAGGAGGGGCTGGTACTGGCGAATTTGACGCTGCCGCCGGGCAGCGCTCTCGATATCGAGGCGGTGGCTTTCGATGTCACCGCCAAGGGACCGTTTCGCGAGCTGGTGATTCCGTCATCGATGGGTCGACTGGAGATTTCCCACGTCACGGACAAACTCGATGTCAACACGGCCAACCAGCGGGTGTTGCTGCAGAACATATCCGGCGACATATCTGCGTCGACCACCAACGCCAATCTGTCCGCGCGCGGCCTGGACTGCCGGGAGCAACCGGCCAAACTGCGCAACGAGAGCGGCGATATCAAGATCGATTCGGTGAGGGGCGAACTCAGTGTCCGCAATCGTTACGGGCGCACCGAAATCAACGGGTTCACGCCGACCGGGACCGGCAGTTTCGTGCGCAGCAGTTCCGGGCCGGTGCTCGTCGAAATCGCTGCCATGACCGATGGCCGGCTGGTCATCGTGAATGAATATGAAGATATTGAGCTGCGGTTGCCGAACAACCTGTCGGCGGCTCTCGCGCTCACGGTGGATGATGACGGAACCATCGATGTCTCGCAGGCCCGGTTTATGGCCGACGTCGTTGAGCACAACCATCTCAATCTCCGGCTGGGGCAGGGGACCGGCAGCATCAGCGCCAGCATACGCGGCAAGGGGAACATCCTGGTTCACGGTGAGCCGGGCGATTAGGAGACTCTCGCATGAGACACGGCTATCTACTCTTTGCTCTACTTCTTGCTCTGTGTTCGATTGCCGGCAGCGCGCAGGTGGTCGAGCGAATACCGACACCGGAAGGAGTGTTCTATTATCAACCGGCGGCTTCGGTCGGCGGGTCGGAGGCGGCATGGATCAATCCGGCAGTGCTTGGTTCCTTCAGCTTGAACGGTTTTCAGGTCATGGCGGACTACCGTGATCGTTCCTTCGGTAAGAGCTGGGGACTGCTGATGCAGCGGGAACATCTGGCGGTGGCTTATCGGACGCTGGATAATGGCGCAGCGACAGATTACCACGAGTATGTGCTTGCGGCCGGATTTTCGCCGCAGCGTCAGTTGGATATGGGGTTCTCGTACCAGTGGTACACGGACGGTCCGGAGTATTTTCATAAGCTCCACACCTGGACGCTGTCGATTCTGGCGCATTCGCGGGGTCCGTTCCGCTGGGGCGCTGTCTGGTCGAACCTGAACCGGACCCGGGTGGCCAACCGTCGGACGGAGATCGAACAGCGATATTCTGTCGCCTATCGTCCGCTCGGCGAGAAGCTCACGCTTGCCGCGGACATGTTTCTTTCGACCAAGACCAAGCTGCCCAATGCCGAGTACGTTTATCACGCGGAAATCCAGCCCAGCCCGGGCGTGTACGTCAACGGGTATGTCGATTCCCATCGCAATTTCGAAATCGGGATGCGGGTGAATCTGCTGCAGTATTTTGTCGGGTCGAAAAGCGGCTTCAGGCGTGGCGGCGGCGAGCGCGGCACAACGGTGTACGGTGGCTGGTACAATTTGCGGCAGCCCTCGCCAGTAAAGCCGCGACTAAAGCAGTTGTCGATGAGTGTGTCCGGGGTTTTGCCGGAAAACCCGCCCCAGCCGGTGTTCGGCTATCGCGGGACGCCGTATGCCACCCAACTGCTGTCACTCTATCGGGCGGCCGACGATCCCTCGGTCACCACGCTGCTCGTGAAGATTCGCGATGCGTCGTTCGGCATGGCCAAAGCCCAGGAACTTCGAGAAGCGTTCACCTACTTTCAGAGCCGCGGCAAGCGGCTCTTTTGCTTTCTGGCGACGCCGTCGAATCTGAGCTACTATCTCGCTTCGGGGGCGGACAGCATCATCATTCCACCGGTAAGCCAGCTCAATCTGGTGGGGCTGCGCGCCGAACTGACGTTCTACGCCGGGACACTCGAGAAGCTGGGAGTGAAGATAGATCTGCTGCGGATTGGCGATTACAAGAGCGCCGCCGAGACTTATACCAACCGGGAATCCTCGGAAGACAACCGGGCGCAGCTTAACCGGCTGCTCGACGACTGGTCCGATCAGTTTGTGACGGGGATTGGCGAAGGTAGAAAGCTGCCTGAAGATTCAGTACGGAGGATCATCGATAGCGGGCCGTACACGTCGAGCGAAGCGCGTGAGTACCGGCTGGTGGACCTGCTGTGCTACGAAGATCAGCTTGACTCCTGTCTTGGATTTGGNCGCGTGACGCGGCTGGCGACCTACGCTGCCGATACGGTGATGACGACCGACTGGCGCGACAAGCCGGTGCTGGCGATCGTGGTGGCGCAGGGAGAGATCACGCCGGACGNTGGAGACAGCTCCCCGATAGCCAGTCCGGGAGAGGTTACCCCGCGCTGGATGGCCCGTGGTATGAAGGCAGCCGAGGCCGATCCNCGCGTGAAGGGAATCCTGCTCCGCATTGATTCGCCGGGCGGCTATGCCCTGGCCTCGGATGACATCTATCATGCGGTGGACAAGGCGGCATCGAAGAAACCGCTGATGGTGTCGATGGCCGGCTCGGGCGCCTCCGGAGCGTATTATATGGCGATGTCGGCGCGTCGAATATTCGCGTCGCCGGCGACCGCCACCGGGTCGATCGGCATATTCGGCGGGAAGGCGGATTTCAGCGGGCTGTATCAGAAGATCGCTCTGGGGAAAGAGCTCTATACGCGCGGTCGGTACGCAGGCATGATGTCCGCAATCCGCCCGTTCACCGAGGACGAACGTCAGAAATACTTCGGACAACTGAAGGCGTTCTACGGTCATTTTGTCGATCTGGTGGCGGCAAATCGGCGGATATCGCGAGATTCGGTCGATGCACTCGGGCGCGGACAGGTCTGGACCGGACGCGAAGCCGTGGCCAACGGACTGGCTGACGAGATTGGGGGATTGAAACAGTCGCTCGATTATCTGGCCAAATCTCAACACCTGAAAAGCTACGCCGTGGCCATCTATCCGCAGAAGCGGCCGCTGTTCATCTGGCCGGCCCCGAACATTGCCTCGTTTGTGGGACGACTATTCGGGCAGCACCTTGTTTCAAGTGCCGAGGACCAGATTGGCCGGTTGCTGCGAGTTACCGGGGATCCGTTGATTGCCCGGATGCCGTATGACATTGTAGTGGAATGATGATATTTCGTCGGGAATCAATCTGCGTTCAACGGGTCTCCGCGTGACGACTAGATGGGCTCTCAGGAAAAAGCAACGGCCTGCGGCTTTCCGCAGGCCATCGCTTTAATCAACCGAAAGTGTAGTCTGGTTAGAGTCCAACGTGCTCCTGCGACCAGCCGGTGCGATGGAACACGCGGATAACCGGCGATTCAGGCGGGATGTTGTTCGGGTTATCCAGCATTGAATCGTAAGACCAGGTACGGTTAGGCGGATTGTAGTACGTGCCGTTCCAGGTGCCGGTGGCCTGAGTGGAATTCCACAGACAGACCGCCGATCCGGTCCAGGTGTTGGTCTTGTTGGTCCAGTCCTCGAGGAAACGCAGCAGGTTTTCGAACCCGCCGTTGTAGATGGTCGAGGTCGTGTTCACGTTGCCGGTTGCATAGCAAACGTTAACGGTGGTGGCGGAAGCAGTTCGATCGGTCTTGGTCAGAGCGCTCTTGGCGTCGTCCCAGCTTCCCGACAAACAGGTGTAGGCGTCGGCCAAAATAGCAGCCGCTTTCTTCTTGGTGCTGTTGAAGTTGCCCTGGGTGTAGACCGGGTTCTCGCTGGCCAGCGTGAGCGGCGCGCCCAGCTCAGCTCCGTTCTTGAGACGCAGGGCCGGGAAATCTTCGCCGGCGCGCTTGTCTGAAAAGTAGATCACGCCGTTGGAAGGCGCGTAGCCGGCTTTGTACAGCTTGTCGACATCGATGTCCGTAACGTCGGCTACTTTCCCCTCGCGCTGGTCGGTGAATTTGTTATTGGTATAGGTGATGACTCCGGCCGCAGTCATAGCGGCAGTCACGTCTACCCACGAGCCGGACTGCAACTGGAACGCCGTGCCATTGATGAACTTCAGCGTCGCCTTATTCTCATAGGAATCCGGATTACTCGTTGCGCGCTCGATCAACTTATGCGGATCACCGCCTCCGGTGATCGGGACATTCAATTCACCCTGGCCGTGATCGGAATCCTGTACGCGGCCGTTCCATCGAGCGACCGAGGAGTCGTACCAATCGGAATAGGAGTGCTCCAGCCAGCCGGAACCGAGCTTCATGGATTTGTAGACGCCAGTGCCGTCCTTGATCTGTACGTCGCCGTTGTCAATCGATCCCGGACCCTTACGGCCGTGAATGATATCGCCGGAACTGGTCACATAGCTGTCCATTTTGAGCGTGTTACCGGCCTGAATCCAGAGATTGCCGTTCGAGTGCACGCGACCCAGCAGCGTCATCGCCGGGCCCGGGGCGATTTCCAGATCGTTGCCGTAGAACACGGCAAACTGAAAGAGCGGGCAGACCGCCGATTCGAATGTCTCTCTTAGCGTCACGTTGGCGTTCTCGTCGGTGTTGCTGGCGGTCGAAGTCACCGCGTACTTCTTCACCAGGGCATGAAGGCCCGCCTGAGCGCCGGCGGCGATGACCTGGGCTGTAGCCGCACCTTCATCGACGGTGTTATAGACGACGCTGCAGTCATTGACATCATCCGTGCCGCTGGGCATAGTGCCGGGAACCGAGTTGGCGGTATCGTAGTGCGCCATCAGGTCCGACACGGCTTTGTCCAGGCCGGATTCCGCAGCGTAGAAGGCCTTGGTTTCTTGCCACTTGTTGCCTGCCACCTGAACCTCGTCATCGGAGGTCGATATGGCCGCAAGGCCGATGAGCGTCAGCATGCCCACCAGCAGCAAGGCCACCAGCGCGGCCATACCGCGTTCGTTCTTCACATATGTCTTCAACATACTG
>PQAP01000196.1 GCA_003105265.1 candidate division GN15 bacterium
CTGGATTGGGATGATCACCAGCGCCGCGAAGCGGACTACAGCCGCCGCCATGCCGAAGTCGCACCCGTCGCCGCGCCGGTCAGGAAAACCCCCGCGTGGATTTATGCCGCAATCGGCGGGGGACTGGTTCTCGTCGTCATCATCACCCTGCTTCTGAGCGGAGCATTCTCAAAGTAATTGTAAGGTGGGTCTGCTTCAGACCCGCCATCTTCCGGAAATGTAGGTCGAACCCCCGCGGTTTCAACACACCGGTACCCCACCGCGCTACCGCGAGTTCCTCAATTCTGAGCGCCACAGTCTGACTACAATTTTGCTGCTCTTTCGAATCACTCATTCCCCACGCCGTAATTTATGGAAACCATTGATGGAGAACCTATGCCAATACACGACAAACGATTCACTGGTGAGCGTCGCACACTCCAGAAGTCGACCAATGCGATCTCGACCGCATACACAAAATGGGGTCCCCCTTTTTTGACGAAGCGAACCCACCAGTTGGTTGTGAGGCAACTACTTAAGATTTTAGGCGAACCCACCGAACCCAAATCAACAGCGAAAGCAGATTCCTGCCTTCGCCGCTACGACACATATGGCACTATATCAAATTGAACAGAAACCCAATCCCAAGTGTCTCTTTCAATCGCCCGCGATAGCTGATCTGCTTGTCGTACAGCAACTGCACATACAGCTTGGTCGCGATAATCTTGCTCAACTGCGCCGTCACCGAATTCTCCCAGTTGACATCGATTGTCTTCCAGTCGTTGGCCTGCGGTGTCCCCGCGAACTTGCTCTTCTCGGAGAAGAAGAATGCCTTGTACAATCCGAGCTTGCTGATATAGACCAGTTTCTCGTTCAAGGTAAGCTGCACATCGGTGACCGACTCGATACCGCCGTCGTTGGTGGTCACGCTCTTGGTCTCGGTCGGGGAACCTGTCACCAGTTGTTTTGTGATGATATGCCGCACGGCGAAACCGAGGCGGCTGATAATCGCGTCGGTCTTCGGACCGGAGTAGAACTTGCGCGCGATACCGAACGATTCGGTCAGCTTCATCGGGGAGAAATACACGGTCTTCTCCTCACTCAACTGGAAGCTGAACTGCGATTCGAGGTGGAACGCGACATAGGGGTCAACATAGCTTTCCAGCGTCAGTCGCCCGAGATTGTCCCAGTCGATCAGGTCGGTGGATTTCTTCGGCTTGGACCACTTCTTGGTCGAATCATCCTGCGTGACCGTCTGACCGAACGACAGCTTCAGAATCGACCGGTAATTGAACCACTTCGCCATCTGCTTTTCGGCGGTCCCGTTCATATTGGCCACCCAGTTGAGCGATCCGATCTCGCCGCCAACCCACGAGTCGGAGTAGGCCGCCTGCGTGGTGGTGACATCGAGCACCAGTGATTTCTTCCAGCTGGTGGTAGTGGTCGTGTCGGCCGCAGCGACTATCAGAGTCAGGATGAGAAGGATGGCAACCAGCAGAGTTACCTGTTTGATCATATTGAACTCCTTTTCAATCTCCCGTTCGCGATGTATCTGCTCTGATGAGCGAATCAGTACGAATGCTCGGGTCCGGGATACGTGCCGGACTTCACTTCGTTGATGTACTTTGAGACCGCCTCGGAAATGATCGGCGGCAGATCGGCGTATTGCTTAAGGAATTTCGGAGTGAACTCCGGCTCGCGAAGGCCCAGCAGATCGTTGGTCACCAGCACCTGGCCATCGCACTCTCGCCCGGCGCCGATTCCGATTGTGGCCATGGTGGTGAGCGACGATGTGATTTCGGCGGCGGTGTTTGCTTCCATCAGTTCGAGAACGCAGGAGAAGCAGCCCGCTTCTTCGAGCGCCAGCGCCGACTCTTTGAGATAATTGCGCGAGCGTTCTTCGCGTGCCTGGACCTTGGGTCCGCCGAAGCGGTGAATCGATTGCGGCGTGAGCCCGATATGTCCCATCACCGGGATACCGCATTCGATAAGGCGTTTGACAGTCGGGACCATTTCGATGCCGCCCTCGATCTTCACCGCCTCGGCGAAACCTTCTTTCATGCAGCGCCCACAGCTGATGATCGCGGTTTCGATCGACGGTTGAAACGAGAGAAACGGCATGTCGGTCACGAGCAGGGCGCGCTCGACCCCGCGCGAAACGGCGGCCGTATGCGCGATCATTACGTCGAGCGTGATCGGGATAGTAGTTTTGAAACCGTGAACGACGTTAGCGGCCGAGTCGCCGACCAGTACGATATCTATTCCGGCCTGATCAAGCAGGCGGCCGATAAAATAATCATAGGCAGTGAGACAGGTGATCTTTTCGCCGTTCGCTTTCTTGGCGACAATCGTTTGCACCGTCGTCTTCTTGCGGGTACGGATGGTAGACATAGTTCGCTCTACTTGCGGGCGAGATCTCCGGCCGGGACATAGTATTTCTTGCCGGAAATCGGTTTATGGATTTGCTCGATCAGATCGTCAAAATGCTCCGGCGTATTGACGAAATCGATTTCGTCGGTCTTGACGACCAGCAGCGGCGTGTCGCTGTAATGGAAGAAGAAATAATCGTACGCCTTGTTGAGCATTTCGATATAATCGGAATCGATCGCTTTCTCGAAAGAGAAACCCCGCTTCCGGATGCGCGACAGCAGCGTCTGTGTGCCGGCCTGCAGGTAAATGACGAGATCGGGCCGGGGGATATCGCGCGACAGCGCCGGCGCAATTTTGTTATACAGCGTCAGCTCCCGCTCCGAGAGGGCGACCGAAGCAAAGATGGCATCCTTGGCGAACAGGTAATCGGCGACAATTCGCTGCGCGAACAGATCACGGACCATCAATTGCTGCTGCTGTTGAAACCGCGAAATCAGGAAATAGAGCTGGCAGGAGAGCGCGTAACGCGCGCGGTTCTTGTAGTAATCGACCAGGAACGGATTCTCGAACACTTCTTCGTTCACCAGGTCGGCCTCGATCCGCTGGGCCAGCATCTGCGCAAACGTGGTCTTGCCGACCCCGATCACGCCTTCGACCGCGATATAGTTGGGCTCAAAGATTTCTGGCGACATGGTCTTTGTACAGCATTACACCCGCATTGGCCCGGCTCGAGATGTACGACGCAACGGGTTTGCGCGTGACCGGGTGTTGCAGGTGCGGTTCTATTTCCACCAGCGGAATCAGGGCAAACGCCCGCTCCAGAAGGCGCGGGTGCGGTATGGTCAGTGTCGGCTCATTGATCTTTTGTTCGCCGAAGAGCAGGATATCGCAGTCGATTATGCGGGGCTCCAGCTTGCCCTTGGCGGTACGCCCCATTTCGAGTTCGATCTTCTCCAGTGCATGCAGCAGCTCGAGCGGGCGAAACTGGTATTCCGCCCGGATCGCCTGATTGAGAAAGGCGGGCTGTACGCCCTTCACGCCGACCGGCTCGGTCAGATAGATCGCGGAGGTCGCTGTGACCTCGAGCCCTTCGAGCGCGCGAATCCGCGTGAGGGCATAATCGAGATTTTGTTCGCGATCCCCGACATTCGAGCCAAGCAGCAGATAGACGGTTTCTGCCATGAAGTCTCCCGATTCAGTTTCCCGGGTTAGTGAGGTTCGACGGTTTCTCCTGGTAGCGAGTGACCTGTACCTCAATGTACCTCACAGGGCCGGCGAGCGGCGGCTGCATCTTCCGTACTTTCAAAGTTACCCGATAGGCCGGAAACCTGTCAAGGATATTCGCCGCCAGATGCCCGGCCAGACCCTCGAGCAGCGAGTACGCGGTTCCCTCGACGGTTTCCCGTATCATACGGTAGACCTGCGAGTAATCTATCGTGTCGCGCAGCAGATCGGAGTGACCTGCTTCGGACAGATCGGCTTCGATTTCACAGTCCACTTCGAACTGACGGCCGGTTTCCTTTTCCGCGGCCGTCACCCCGTGATACCCGTAAAACGTCAGCCCGACCAATCGTATGACGTCTTTCATTTCTCCTCCCGCTCGCCGAGCAATTTGATGCGGCGTTTGATCCGGCCGGTCGCCTCGGAATACAGCGCCGGTTCGGCGGTGAGGGAGAAGCGAAGGAAACCCTGTCCGTTCTCGCCGAAACTCGTGCCCGGAACCACCAGCACGCGGCTGCGCCGATACAGAAGCCGAGCGATGTTGGTGGCCGGACGTCGACGGGCGATCCGCGTCCAGAGAAACGGCACGGTGGCCGCGCCGGAGGTCTCCAGCGCCAGTTCGCTCAAGAGGTGCGTTGCCTCGGCGGCGGAACTCTGAACCAGCGATCTGACTTTCTTGATTCCAGTTCCGGGATATTGCCGGATAGCGCGAATGGCCGGCTCGACGAAATAATCCGGCATCGGTGCCGCAAAGAGCGACAGGGCGCCTTTCAGACCCGCCAGCGCTTCGCGATTGCCGACCGCAAACCCGAACGGCATCGCCGGCAAACCGAACGAGTATGAGAATGAGTATAGCTCGACGCCGACCCGCTTGCCGCCTTCGGCACTCAGCAGAGAGACCGGCAGCCGTGAGGGAATCGATTGATAGGCGGCATCGTTAATGACCAGGAGATTTTCGCGCGAAGCCGTCCAAACCAGCGACGACAGTTGCTTGTCACTCAATTCCGAGCCAGTGGGATTGTGCGGCGAATTGATATACAGCACCCGCGCGACCCGTCCGAGACGGGTACCCAGTTTGCTGAAGTCCGGCTGCCAGTCATTCCTGGCGGATATACCGTACCCGACAGTGTCGCCGCCGCACGCTATCACGGCTCGCCGGTACAGCGGCACACCCAGATTCGGGACGAACGCCAGATCACCGTGGTCGATATACGCCAGCGAGCTGGCGAACACCATCGCCGATATACCCGGGCCGACTAGCACCTCATTCGTATTCAGTTTGACCTGATGGTGCGCGGCCATCCAGCTGATAATCTCTTCCTTGAGGTTGTTCAATCGCTCGCCTGACGCCGGGTGCATGTTCTCCACGGTGGGCACGTGATCCGCCGGGAAGTCGAGCGGCCAGCGGAACGAAGCGAGATCCACGAGATCGGCGTGGCGGAGGACTAGCTTCCGTTCGCCGCTCGGCAGGAACGAGAGGATGTCAAGCGGCATCTGATAGAGCCGGTTGGCCTTGTCGATGATGACTCTCTTGATCATATGTCCTCGGCCTCTGCCCGGGCGGACGACAGTCGCGATTCCGTCTTCTGCCTGATCCGGGTAAGACGCTGAAAATCCCGCTTCGGTATTCGATTCCAGCTTCCGAGTTGTTTCGCCAGCCGAAGAATGTGCGCATAATGCTCGACCGTCTCGTGACGATTGGAGGCCTCTTCAAGTGTCCGCCCGATCGTGAGGAGACCGTGGTTGCGAAGCAGAAAAGCGCAGTTAGTCTTGATATAAGGCACGAGTGACGCCGGAACGGCTTCGGTTCCCGGCGGGGCGTACTCACACAGAGGAATCGAACCGACGAAGACAACGACTTCAGGGAGAATATCATCGGGAAGCGGCTCGCCCGCCACGGCAAAGGCGGTGGCGTTGGGCGGGTGAGAATGGACGCAGGCATTGATGTCCGCTCTCGTGCTGTAGACCGCCAGATGCATGGCCATTTCCGAAGTCGGGCTGCCCGTCCCCTCCAGTTTCTGTCCTTCCGGGCTGACCACAACCAGGTCCGCGGGTTCCAACCGCCCTTTGGCCACACCGGCGGGAGTAATCAGAATCCGGCCATCGTCAAGGCGAACGGACAGGTTGCCATCGGAGCCGGCAAGAAATCCTCGTTGCTGAAGACGAAGCCCCACTTCCACGATTTGACGTCGCGGTTCTGTCGGCCTAGCCATATCGATGATCAAAGTAGGGCGGAATTCGGCTGCTGTCAATCGGTTATGGCGCGGCCGACGCGAGTGCTGCCAGGTAGGAAATATTCGGAAATTCGGTGAATCCTCCGATACGCCAATACGTTATAAGAGTAAGATACCTCGCCCGGTGACCACTTTTCGCTTGACAGCTGAGTCGGGCTTGGGTATACTACAAGGCTCAACCACTTGGAGGAACTCATTGGACGAGCACGTATCCCGGCATAATCGTTTTTCTATCACTGGCTTACGGTTGGTCGCGGTTCTTGGAGGGGCACTGGCCTGCGTGGTGGTTGGTCTTATTATTTCCGCCAATTTGCAGATGCCGCCCAAGACCCAGGCGCAGGGGAACGTCAATTCCGCTCAATTTGCCGCGTATCCCGTAGTCGAACGGAACGGTGAATATGAGTCGCCGTTCGTCTCGGTGGTTGAAAAGGTGCAGAGTGCCGTGGTCAATGTGTCCGCGCGCTCACAAAACCGGCAGACCCCCTGGTTTTTCCATGACTGGGGAAGCTACAGCGTCTCGTCCGGATCCGGGTTCTTTTTCCGCGATGACGGCTACATCCTGACGAACAACCACGTGGTCAAGGATTCGAGGGAACTGCTGGTCCGTACCGCGGCCGGTTATGAATACGATGCCAAGTTAGTCGGCTCGGATCCGCAGACCGATCTGGCCGTGCTGAAGATCGAGCCGCAGGAGAAGATTACATCTATCCCGTTCGGCGATTCCGACGCCCTCAAGGTTGGTGACTGGGCCATTGCGATCGGCAATCCGTTTCCGCAGCAGGGGCTGGATCGAACGGTGACGGTTGGAGTAATCTCGGCCAAAGGTCGCAACAATCTCGGCTTCGGCGATGAAACCCCGCAGTATCAAAATTACATTCAGACCGACGCCTCCATCAATCCCGGCAACTCCGGCGGACCGCTGCTGAATCTTCGCGGCGAGTGCATCGGCGTGAATTCAGCCATTTACGGTCCCAACGGAACCTCGGTGGGAATTGGCTTCGCTATCCCGATCAATATCGCCCGGGCGGTCGTTCCCGATCTGATTGCGACCGGCACTGTAACTCGTGGGTGGCTGGGTGTGTGGCTCTCGCCGACCGGCGTGACCGAACGCGATGCGAAGCGTCTGGGACTGGCGGCCGTTAAGGGCGTGAAAGTAGATTCGACTTTTCCGGGCTCACCCGCGGCGCAGGCCGGCATCGCCGACGGCGACGTGATAGTCGAATTCAACAATAACGAAGTCGACGATCAGAGCCAGTTTTCCTCGCTTGTGGCGACTGTCCGGCATGACCAGACGGTTCCGATCGCTCTGGTACGGGACGGCAAGCGAATCAATATCGATGTCACTCTGGCCGATCGGGACAAATTCCTGGCCTCCCTTCCGGCTGCGGCGCGGACACGGACAGCCACGCCCCAGCAATGGCTGGGTATGGAGTTTACCGACTTTACTCCGGAAATAGCCCGCCAGATCGGCATCAAACATATCGACGGAGTGTATGTTACGCGCGTCTATCCAGGGTCGCAGGCAGATCGGGCGTCGATTGGCGAAGGAACGATCATTATGCAGGTGAACAATCAGGCAGTAACCTCGGTTACAGACCTGGAGTTGGTAGCCCGCCGAATTCCCGACGACGTTCGGATACCTTTGATTGTACAAGAACCGGATGGGTCGATTGCGCGGAAGATGATCCGTCCGTGACGGTGGCAAATAACGGTTGGCCGGTCAGCCCGCCCGGGTGAACCGCCAACCCTGAAGGAACGTAAAAGGAAGCTGAAGGAGAGAAACAGACAGGTGGCAAAACAATCCCTCAAATATCGCGATGAGGACCGGTCGCTCGACCTGTACCTGCGCGAGATCGGGGAAACGCCTCTCATCACGGCCGAAGAGGAAGTGCGTCTGGCACGTCGTATCAAGCAGGGCGATAAAAAGGCCCTGGAAAAACTTACCAAGGCCAATTTGCGCTTCGTCGTCTCGGTCGCCAAACAGTATCAGAATCAGGGTCTCTCGCTGGCCGACCTCATCAACGAGGGGAATATCGGCCTCATCAAAGCGGCCAAACGCTTTGACGAGACTCGCGGGTTCAAGTTCATCAGTTATGCGGTCTGGTGGATTCGCCAGGCCATTCTGCAGGCACTGGCCGAGCAGAGTCGTATCGTGCGTCTGCCGCTCAACCGGGTCGGAACGCTCCACAAGATCGGCAAGATCTCCAGCCGTCTCGAACAGGGACTGGGGCGCGAGCCCTCGCCCGAAGAGATCGCCAAGGAGCTGGAATTGTCCGAGGGTGAAGTGTCCGACACGCTGAAGATTTCCAACTCGCATCTGTCGCTCGACGCGCCGTTTTCGGTATCGGAGGACAACTCGCTCATCGACATCCTCGAGGACGAATTCCAGCCGTCGCCGGATGAGGCGCTCCTGAGTCATTCGCTGCGGGTGGAGATCGAGAAAGCGCTGGACACGCTGACCGCTCGCGAGGCCGAGGTGATCAATCTGTATTTCGGGTTGAATCATGAGAAGGCGCTGACTCTCGAGGAGATCGGCGCGCGCTTTTCGCTCAC
>PQAP01000197.1 GCA_003105265.1 candidate division GN15 bacterium
AGCGGAACCTCGGAGTTGTATGTCGGCAAATCGACATTGCTGAAGATATTCCTGCTGGGAGGGATTGTAATCGTCTCGGCATTGTTCATCTGGTACACGTTCAACGTCATCGAAAAGCTCCAGACCGACACGCGCGACCAGGTAGTCAAGTATGTCAAGCTCTGGCAACTGGCGGCGAATTCACAGACCGACGGCACGGAGCTTCAATTTGTCTTCGATGAAATCATCGTCAAGGCGACTTTCCCCATAATCGTTCTCGACCAGAACGACCAGCCGGTCTCGTGGCGGAACCTTCCGGGGATCAGCGAGACCGATACCTCGCACGCGACGCTCGAGAAGATCAAGCGGGAAGCCAAAGAGATGATCGCGCACAACGGCCGGTTTGAGCTTCATTTCGCGGGTGACCATGTCAACTACCTGCTGTACGGGGACTCGGACGTCATCAACGACCTTCGCCGGATGCCGTTCATCCAGATCGGAATCGTGGTGGCGTTCATGATCGTGGGGATAATCGGGTTCCAGAATATCCGCCGGTCGGAGGAGCGCCATATCTGGGTGGGTATGGCCAAGGAAGCCGCGCACCAGCTGGGGACGCCGATTTCATCGCTTATGGGCTGGATCGAGGTGATCGAGTCGGAGGACTGTCTCGAATCCGGGGCCGGGCGGGCGAAGTTGAGTTCGACTGTTGAGAACATGAAAGTGGACGTGGACCGGCTTCAGCGGGTGGCGAACCGGTTCGGGATGATCGGCTCGATCCCGGATTTAAAGCCATCGAATTTGAACGAACGGATCGCCGAAGTTGTTGATTATTACCGTAGGCGACTGCCCTTCCAGGGCGAAGGGATACAGATTCACGTGGAGCCGGGAGAGCTGCCGCCGCTGCCCCTTAACAAGGAGCTGTTCACATGGGGTCTGGAGAACCTGATAAAAAATTCTTTGCAGGCGGTGGACTCCAAGACGGGCCGGATTGATATAAGGACATCGGTCGCCGCAGACGGGCATACGGTGGTCATAGAGGTTCAGGATAACGGAAAGGGCATCACGGCGGCGGCAGCGCGCAAGATCTTTCGCCCCGGTTTCACGACCAAGAAGCGGGGTTGGGGTCTCGGTCTGACGCTGACCAAACGGATTGTCGAGGATTACCACGGCGGTCGGATCTGGCTGGCACGGTCACATCCGGGCGAGACGGTGTTCCGCTGCGAATTCCCGGTAGAGAAGAAAGCATAAGGAAGGTCAAGTATGGCCGTTGCCACAGATAAGAAGAAGATTCTCTGGATAGACGACGAAATTGATTCGCTGAAACCACACGTTCTGTTTCTCGAACAGAAAGGGTTTGAGATTGCCACCGCGATGTCGGGCGACGACGGAATCGCCGCAGTGCGCAAGCAGATATTCGATCTGGTCCTGCTCGATGAAGTGATGCCGGGGAAGGACGGGCTGTCGACGCTTCAGGAAATAAAGGAAATCCGGCCGCATCTGCCGGTGGTGATGGTCACCAAGTCGGAGCAGGAAAGTTTGATGGAGGAGGCGATCGGTCAGAAAATCGACGATTACCTGGTCAAGCCGGTGATTCCGTCGCAAGTACTTCTGGTCACCAAGCGGATCCTGGATTCGAAGAAGATCATCGGGACATCGTCGATGCGCCGCTATATCACGGAGACCAACCGGTTTTCGCAGCGGCTGTACGGCCAGATGGCGATGGAGGACTGGTATGAGGCCGCCCGACTGCTGGCGATGTGGGATCTGGAATTGGACAACTCCAATGACAGCGGTCTGCAGGAAACCCATGCCGGTACCCGGAACGAGTGGAACACTGAGTTCACGAAATATATCGAGAACAACTACCTGAGGTGGCTGACCAGCAAGGACCGCCCGGATCTCTCGCCCGATATTCTCGCCAGGTATCTCGTGCCGGAGCTCAAGCAGAAGAAGAAAGTGCTGCTGGTGGTGGTCGACTGCATGCGGCTGGATCAGTGGATGCTGGTCGAACCGCTCGTATCGGAGTTCGCCAATATCCAGAGAAGGTATTACACGGCGATTCTGCCGTCGGCGACGCCGTTCGCGCGCAATGCGCTGTTCGCGGGGATGTTCCCCGACGAGATTCACCGCACCTATCCGGATACGTACACGGCGCAGGATGAGGGCTCGCTCAACCGGTACGAAGACCGTTTTCTGTCCGACAACCTGGCCCGTCAGGGAGTGCGGCTCGAAAAGAACCGGTATGTGAAGATTTACAACAATACCGAGGGGGAGGAACTGGCCAAGCGGTCGGCGGACTTTTTCGACAGCCAGTTGGTGACGTTCGTGTTCAATTTTCTCGACATCCTGGCGCACGGCCGCTCCAATAATGTTATCCTGAAGGAGATTGCGGGGACCGAGGCGGCGTTTCGGACCCTGATGCGAACCTGGTTTGTCCATTCGCCGCTGTTTACCTTGCTCCGGACGTTTTCGCGCAAGGGGTTTACGATCATGGTGACCTCGGACCACGGCTCGGTGCTGTGTCGTCGCGGGACCATGGCGCACGGGCGGCGGGAGACCTCGACCAATCTTCGCTACAAGTACGGCGACAATTTGAACTCGACGCCGAAGGAATCGATTCTCATTAAGAAACCGGAGCAGTGGCGGTTGCCGTCATTTACGCTGGCCACGACGTACATCCTGGCCAAGGACGATTTCTATTTCGTCTATCCGAACAACTATAACGAGATGGTTCGCCAGTTCCAGAACTCATTCCAGCACGGCGGGATTTCGATCGAGGAGATGGTCGTGCCGTTCGCGGTTCTCGAACCGAAATGACGGGGCATGAAGGCGCTCAGCATCATTTCTCATTCGGAGGCGGAGACATTCGCGCTGGCCAGACGGCTGTCGAGTTCGTTTGCCGATGGTGAGGTCGTGGTGCTGACCGGGCCTCTCGGCGCGGGCAAGACGGTCTTTGTGCGCGGTCTCGCGGCGGGAAGGAAGATTGCGGAGGCGGCCGTCAGTTCGCCGTCGTTCGGTTTCGTCAACGAGTATCCGGGTACTTCGCCCGTCTATCATTTTGACCTCTACCGTCTGAATAACCTGAACGAATTGTCGGAAATCGGCTGGGACGATTACCTGCAGCGCCCGGGGCTGATCGTGATTGAGTGGGGGGAGAAAGCCGCGGAGTATCTGCCGTCGCGATACTATCTGGTGCAGATCGCGATGGTCGATGAAGAGCAGCGCGAAATTGAGATTTCTCTGGTGCAGGAATGAGTGGATCGGACTTCGACAATCTTCTGGCGATTGACACATCGTCATCGCGTTTGAAACTGGCGCTCAGTTTCGGCGGCGACCGGCTGGTCAAGTCGGATGAGGACGTGGAGCGGTCGCACGGCCAGATCATCATACGGAAGATCGAAAATCTGATATCATCGTCGGGTCTCCAGCAGAGCGATGTCGACGGGCTGATCGTTTCCACAGGTCCCGGATCATTCACCGGACTCCGCATCGGTCTGGCGGCGGCGAAAGGAATAGCCGTGGCGCTGAATATCCCGGTGCTCGGCATCTCTCTATTTGAACTGGCGGCGTGGCGGTTTCGCTCGGAAACCCGACCGATAATGATCGCGGTGCAGGTACGCCGGGATGAATTGCTGATCGGCAGTGTGCGGGAGGGTCGCTTTGATCTCGGCAGTGTTTCGGCGGTGCCGCTCGGCAGTCTCAGGCAGCATGTCGGACACTCGGCAATAATCGGCGTTGGGTTCGAGGTGGCGCGGCATTTTGGTGACGGGCAGCAGGAGGGGGATTATGGGGAGATGGAAATCGATCCGGCGGATTTGATTCATCTGGGTCGCCCCAGACTGATCGAAGGCGAGCGCGCCGACCTGGCCTCTCTTGAGCCGCTGTACATCCAGAAATCGCAGGCGGAGATACGATTTGAACAGCGTCGCCAACAGTCGTGAAGTTCTCCCGATTATCCGATCGATGAAGGATGCGGACATCGATTCGGTGGCCGCTCTGGAGCAGGTGATCTTCCCGGACCCGTGGCCGCGAGCTGCCTTTGTGGAGCAGCTCAAAGACGATATGTGGGGGGCGCTGGTGGCGGAAGCGGACGGGGAGATAGTGGGGTATGCGTGTTACTTGTTGGTACACAACGAGTCACATCTGACCAATATCGGTGTGGCGCCGGGCTGGCGGCGAAAATCAGTTGCCTGCAAACTTCTTGAACGTATCTTGGGAATCGTTACCGAGCACGGCTGCGATATCCTGCTGCTGGAAGTGAGGCCCTCCAACGACAGCGCGAGGGCGTTCTATGCGAAGCACGGCTTTCGGGAATTGTATCGCCGCCCCAACTATTACCGGCGACCGGTGGAAGATGCGCTGGTACTGGTTCGGTATCTCGAACCGACACAGAACGAGAGTTAGATTAGTATGGAATGGTTCCGAAAAGCGAAGCAAGGACTGGCAGCTCAGGAGAAGCGGAATATTCCGGAGGGTCTCTGGACCAAATGCGATTCCTGCGGCGAGATCATATATACCAAGAAGATTGAAACGCTCCTGTGGGTCTGCCCTAACTGCAATTACCACTTCCGGATTTCCAGCCGCAAATACGTGGCGCTATTGCTGGACGGCGGACGACTCGATGAAAAGGACAATGAGCTTCTCTCCGGCGATCCGCTCAAGTTCAGGGATTCCAAGAAATACCTGGACCGCCTCGAACAGGCGCGGCAGAAGGCCGACAGTTACGAAGGCGTGATTGCGGGAATCGGCGAGATGGGCGGGATCCCGATATCGTTTGCGATAATGGATTTTTCGTTCATCGGCGGCTCGATGGGGTCGGTAGTGGGAGAGAAGATTGCGCGGGCAATCGAGCGGGCGATAAACGGCCCGATGCCGCTGGTGATCGTCTCCTGTTCCGGCGGGGCAAGAATGCAGGAGGGGATTCTCTCGCTGATGCAGATGGCCAAGACTTCGGCGCTCCTGGCCGAACTGGCGAAGAAGAATCAGCCGTATATTTCAATTCTCACCAACCCGACGACCGCCGGTGTAATGGCGTCGTATGCATCGCTGGGGGACGTGATCATCGCTGAGCCGAAAGCGCTCCTGGGATTCGCCGGGCCGCGCGTGATTCAGCAGACTATCGGGCAGGATTTGCCGGAAGGATTTCAGTCATCCGAGTTCTTTCTCGAAAAGGGATTTCTCGACAAGATTGTCGATCGCAAAGATCTCAGGGACACGACGATCAAGTTGCTGGCTTATTTGGGAGGGAAACCGGCGTGAGACGACATACCTACCCACAGGCCGAGCGCTTCATTCTCTCGCGCGAGTTCTTCGGCATGAAGCTTGGACTCGAGAACATCACAGAGTTCCTCGACGGGATCGGCAATCCGCAGCGGAAGTACGTGACAGTCCACGTGGCCGGCACCAACGGCAAGGGGTCGACGTCGGCGATGATCGAGGCGGCGCTTCGGGCGCAGGGGTACCGCACGGGGCTGTATACGTCGCCGCACCTGGTCGATTTCACAGAGCGGATCAAGGTGTGCGGGGAGGCAATACCCCGGCGCGCGGTAGCCGCATTTGTCGATCGCCATCGCACGACGCTGGTAAAAAAAAACTCTCGTTCTTTGAATTAGTCACCGCACTCGGGTTCGATTACTTCGCGCGATCGGGCGTGGAGATCGCGGTCATCGAGACCGGTCTGGGCGGGCGACTCGACGCCACCAATGTCCTGACTCCGGCGCTCACGATAGTTACCGATATCAGCTTCGATCACATGGAGATACTCGGCAGCACGCTGACTCGGATCGCGCGCGAGAAGGCGGGGATTATCAAACCGGGGGTGCCGCACCTGATCGGGTTTCTCCCGCCAGCCGCTGAGCGGGTCATGAGGACGTACAGCCGGCGACGACATACCGACCTGCACAGCGTGCATTTGAAACGGAGCACATTCTACCCGTCGCGGTTCATGCTGGATTTTATATCGAAGGATCTCACCCTCAAGCATCTTCATCCGGCGTTATTGGGCGAACATCAGCTCAAGAACGCCACGCTGGCGCTGGAAGCGCTGGCACTGCTGAGGCGGAAGGGGATAAAGATCAGTGTGAAGGCGATTCGCGACGGGATGACGAATACCTTCTGGCCCGGGCGGTTCCAGATCATTACGCGGCCCGGCAAGCCGACCGTGGTGCTGGATGTCTGCCACAATGCTTCGGGAGTGGCGGCGTTCGTGCGAACATGCCGGATGCGCTTCCCCGGCCGACGGATGCCGGTTGTGATCGGGGTAGTGCGGAAGAAGGAGCATCAGGAGATGTTCGACGCGTTTTCGCAGGTGGCCTCGGAGTACAACCTGACTCCGCTCAAGACGCACCGCTCGGTCAGTCCGCGGGAACTGCAGCGCACGATCGACTGGAAAGGGATACCGGTACGGCGGTTCGGGAGTGTCCGGTCGGCATGCGACACAGTTGTGAAAAGGGCGTCGGCTGACGATATTATACTGGTAGTCGGATCACATTACCTGGTGGGCGAATATCTGAAGACCTATGGATGGTCATGACGGAACGAACACGGAAGAAAACTCGTCCCGCGGCAACCCGTCCCCGTCGCAAGCCGGCGGCACGGACGGTGGTCGATAATTCACTGCAGCAACTTCAGGCGGAAATCGACCAGAAGGTGGTACAGCTGACGGAATCGAATCGCCAGCTCAAGCGCAAGATATTCGACCTCTACACGATTTTCGAAATCAGCCGGAATTTCAACGCGGTACTCAAATTTCAGACGCTTTTGGATTCGTTCATCTTCACCTGTCTCGGGCAGGTGGGAGCATCACGGGGTGCGGTGTTCCTTCGGCGCGATGCGACCACCGATAAGCTGCACCTGGTGATGGCGAAGGGTTCGGGATCTATCCCCGCGGAGAATATCGGCATCGACCCGCAGTCCCGGCTGTTGACGTACCTGGCCGGGCTGAACCGGCCGGTGCCGGTCGGCGACCTTATCAGTGATGCCTGCACACCCGAAGAACTGACTATTCTCGGTGATTTTCAATCGGGACTGGCGGTGCCGCTCATTTACCAGACGCGGCTGATCGGTCTCCTTCTCCTGGCGGACAAGATTTCCGGTCGGCAGTATACGATGGACGATATCGAGTTTCTGTCGATTCTGGCCAACCAGATTGCGGTTGCGATCGAGAATGCCCGTCTGTATGAGGGCGAAAAAATGGCCGCGATGCAGTTGCGCAACCTGCAGGAGCAGCTGCTGCAATCGGAGCGGCTGGCGGCGCTGGGGGAGATGTCGGCAAAAATCGCGCACGAAGTGAACAACCCGCTGGGGATTATCAAGAACTATCTGCTCCTGGTGCGGCGAACGGCTGAAGAGAAGCCCGAAGCGATCAAACATGTCGCGGTGGTGGAGCAGGAAATCGATCGGATTGCCGGTATCGTTCGGCAACTGCTCGATGTCCACCGTCCGAGACCGCCGATCTTTAGCCGGGTGAACCTGACCTTGGTCATCGGTGAAGTCTTGGCCCTGATGGAACGCCCGCTGAGCAGCAACAGTATCGAGGTACGGACGGTATTCGCGGAGAACCTGCCCGATGTGCTCGGCGAGCCGGACAATCTCAAGCAGGTGTTTTTGAATCTGGTGATCAATGCCCGGGACGCCATGCCGGACGGCGGATCGTTAACAATTGCCACGACGTTCGACGAGGATTGGGTTCGGACAACGTTGTGCGACACGGGGCCGGGGATTTCGCCGGAAATTCAGCCGCGTATCTTTGACCCATTCTTCACGACGAAGGAACCGGGGCAGGGGACCGGGCTGGGATTGTCGGTCTGCTACGGCATAATCAAATATCATAATGGGTCGATATCATTCCGTAATACCGAGCAGGGAGGGTGTTTCGAGATACTTCTGCCGACGGTGAAGAAGGGCGTGGAACGTGACGCAGGCAACTGAGCGAATATTCATAGTCGACGACGAGAAGCGAATGTGCGATTCGCTGACGGCGCTGTTATCGGGGGACGGATATTCGGTTCGCGGTTTTCAGAAATCGGCGGAAGCGATAGAGGCAATCCGCACCGAACGGGTGGACCTGGTGGTGACCGATATCAAGATGCCGGAGTTCACCGGGCTGGATATTCTGAATGCGGTCAAGCAGATCGACGACGGGATCCCGGTGATCCTGATGACGGGGTATGCGTCGCTGGACAGCGCGATTGACGCCATCGCCAGGGGGGCGTACGACTACCTCATGAAGCCGGTGGAGTTCGCCAATCTGGAGATGGCGGTGCGGCGGGCGCTGGACAAGCGGCGCGGCGAACTGGCGCGACTTCGCCTGCTCGAAGAATTGAAGCTTTCCAACCTGATTTTGCAGCGCCGCATCAATGAGTTGAATGCTCTCTACGAGGCAGGCAAGTCGATCGGCTCGGCCGCCAACCTGTCGGAACTGCTTCGTCAGATTGTGGCGCTGGCCGCGACCGTGACCGAGGCGCAGGTCGGCTCGATAATGCTGCTCGACGAACGGCGCGAGTTTCTCACAATCGAAGCGGCCATCGGGCTGAACGACGAGATCATTCGGTCCACCCGGCTGCCGGTGGGGGAGTCGATTGCCGGGCATGTCGCCAAGACGGGCGAGCCGGTGATGATCGATGATGTCGAGCACAACACGCTGTTCAAGCGGATAAACAAGGAACGGTACGGAGCCGCCTCACTTCTGTGCTCGCCGCTGACGATCAAGAACAGCGTGCTGGGCGTGATCAATATGGCCAACAAACTGGACGGGAAGGCATTCACGGCGGATGATCTCCGGCTGCTCACCACGTTTGCATCGCAGGCGGCGGTGGCGGTCGATGACGCCTATCAGTTCGAGAAGAGCCGCCGCCGGCTGGTTGAATTCGAAATTCTCCACGAAGTCTCAAGGGAACTCGCCAATATCCAGACGCTGCACTCGTTTCACGCCATGCTGGTGGGGAAACTGAAACGTATTTTTCCGATCGACTTTTCGGTCTGGTTCAACTGGAGCGAAGGAAACAAGACCTTGCTGGCCGAGGCCGTGGTGGGGCGCACCGATCTGCCGCTGACCGAGAGTGGCCGGATCGACCTCCACCGGGCGCAGCGGGACCGGGTGACGCTTCCCGGGATCGACATGGCGCAGTTGAACCTCGATGACGTGCGGGCACTTTCGGCGGTGATCGAGGAGAAGATGGTCGCGCGCAAGTTTTTCGCCGGCGCCGTGCACAGCGTGGTGGCGGTGCCGGTGCTTCGGAGCGGCGAACTCGCCTACTTCTTCTGCTTCGGCTCCGATTCGGGGTACCGGTACAGCAACGACGATATCTCACTGGCGCGACTGGTCATCTCGCAGGCGGCGCTACTGTTTGAACGGGAGAAAGCGCTACTCAACGGCACGCGGCTCTTGACCATGGGGAATATGATATCTGAAATCTCGCACGACCTTCGGAAGCCGCTCACCTCCATCAAGGGGGGACTGCAGATTGTGCGGGAACGCTGGCCGGAGATGGTGGAGCGGTCGGAGTTCTTCAAATCGGCCGAGGAAGAAATCTCGCGCATGAATGACCTTGTCCGGGAACTGGTGGACTTTTCCAACCCGAACAAATATGAAACTACGCAGGTGGACCTGAGGCAGATCGTGCTGCGAGCGTCCGAACTGACCGCCCCGGACATGCGAAAGCACAAGATCAAATTTTCGTCGTCGTTCGCGGAAGCGAACTGGGAAGTGATCGTGAACAAGAACCAGATTCTGGAGCTGTTTCTGAATCTGTTCATCAACGCGGTCGACGCCATGCCGGACGGCGGCGAACTGACAGTGACCGGCCTGATCGAGCGGCCGGAACATAAGCGAGTCGATTTTCTGGCGGTGCGAATCGCCGACACCGGCACCGGCATCAAGAAGGAAAATCTTTCCCGCATTTTCGAACGGTACTATACGACCAAGGAGACCGGCACCGGTCTGGGGCTGTCGGTGGTTGACCGAATCATCACGGCACACGGGGGGACGCTCAAAGTGGCGTCGGAAGAGGGGCGCGGGACGATTTTTACCGTCTACTTGCCGCCTATTTCCATTCATTAGTGCATGAGCTTGCCAAAAAGTGGCAATGTTGCATTTTTCCGGCTTGATTTATGTAACGAATTGCCGATACCTTAGTGCAAACGTTTGTACAGTGTGACATGCCAAGAACGAAGTCTAAAGTACTGATTATTGACGACGATCCGAAGGTTTCCTGGCTCTTGAGCGAGGGGCTGACGTCGGATTTTGAGTTTGTATCGGCCCGGGACGGGATCGAAGGGATTCAGATGATCTCGACCGAAAAGCCGGACCTGATTCTTCTGGACATCAAGATGCCGGGGATGACCGGGCTGGAAGTGCTGGAGAAGCTCAACAAGGCGGAGAGCCGCCCTGAAGTCATCATGATATCGGGGCATGCTGATACCAAGTTTGTGGTGGAGTCGGTGCAGTTGGGGGCCGCGGAGTTTATCGAAAAGCCGTTCGATGTCAAGGAAGTCGAGAACAGAATGAAGGTGGTTCTCGACCGGGCCAGACTGCGCCGTGAGAATGTCGAGCTCAAACGGGAAATCCAGTCCAAGGCGGGGTACGGGAATTTCATCGGTGATTCCGCGGTGATGCAGCGCACCAAGGCGCTCATCGAGCAGGTGGCCGATTCCGAATTGACGGTGCTGATTCGCGGAGAGTCCGGCACGGGCAAAGAGATTGTGGCGCGATCGCTGCACCAGCTATCGAGCCGTCGGGACCAGCAGTTTGTCAAAGTGAACTGTGCGGCCATTCCGCGCGACCTTTTGGAAGCGGAGCTTTTCGGCTACGAAAAAGGGGCATTCACCGGCGCGCACAAAACGAAACAGGGACGGTTCGAACTGGCCAACAAAGGGACTATTTTCCTCGATGAAATAGGGGATATGCCGCTGGAACTGCAATCCAAACTGCTCCAGGTGCTGGAACAGCAGGAGTTCGTGCGGGTGGGCGGGATTCATAATATACATATCGATGTGCGGATCATCTGCGCCACCAACCGGAATCTTGAACAGGCGATTCAGGAGAGGGGATTCCGCGATGATCTGTTCTACCGGCTGAACGAAATCACGATCAATCTGGCGCCGCTGCGCCAGCGACGGGAGGACATTCCGCTCCTGGTGAGCCATTTCCTTGACAAATACGCCAAGGCGTATCAGAAGGAGTCGATTCAGTTGTCACCGGGAGTGATCGATGAACTGGTCGCCCATGCGTGGCCGGGAAACGTGCGGCAGCTCGAGAATATGATCAAGCAGGTGGTGGTGCGCGGCGATGAGTCGATTATTGCCGAACTGCTGGCTGCGTCCGGCATGCACGCTGTCCCGCAGCCGGTTGTAACGGGAGAGCAATTCGCAGCGGCCCCACAGACGGCCGATGGCGCCGCGCCGTCAGCGGGGGATTATTCGCTTAAAGGGCGGGTCGGCAAGACTATCGCCAGCGAGGAAAAGCGGCTCATTGCCGAAGTCCTCAACCGTGTAAATTGGAACCGTCGCAAGGCGGCGGACATTCTCCAGATCAGCTATCGCTCGCTGCTGTACAAGATCAAAGACTACAATCTGAACTCCACAAAGTGAGGGCCGCTCGGCGGCTCCNCNGCNACAGAGAATCGCATNGACATGTTCATTATGTGCACAGGGCTGCACTCAGGAATGGCTGGGAATCTACTTCCAGTCGATTATTAGTCGGATGTACTTGGCGTAATACATTGAACCACAATACAGTACGCCTTCCTTACGGCAGCGTTCCGGCGACAATTTGTGAAAATAGACGGTTTCGTCTCAGGCACGAACTTCGGAACGATTGTTGCTGTTAAGACTTCGCACAAAGGTAGCAAAGGGCTGATGGAATTGCAGGTCGGGACAATGACAACGCGAGCCTGCCAGACGTTTTTGACGATGGCTGAAATTGAGATGCGCCGCGCTGAGCGGTACCGCATCTTCGTTTCACTGCTGGTGTTGGACCTTTCAATACTTCAAGAGATCGTGCCGGACCGGACCGCCGAACTGGTCGACCGTTTGGTGGATTTGGCGGCTACCCGCATTCGGTGCACTGACTCCATCGCCGCAACTGACCCATATCGGGTCGCCCTTCTTTTCCCGGAAACGCCGCGTCAGAGCGCCATGCTGGCGGCTCACCGCCTGACCGATATGGTTCGCCATGTGCTGTCCGAGGAGACGGGGAAGGCGGTTGATGCCATCATTCCCGTGGAGATTGTGTCGTACCCTGATGCCGCCGGAGCAAAGACGCTGGCCAAGGCGCTGCAGGACCTGGCCCAGAAAAGCAGAAACTAACCCCCGTTATTCGTACTTTCCATTCCCGTTGAAGACCATCAAACCCCTCCTGATGGTCTTCTTATATTGGGGAAAGTCAGCCGATCACCAGCCCAGAATCTGTTCAAGGTTGCGGTTGAGTTTTTCGATCCGCTGCTGGTAATCTTCTTTCTTGGCCTGCTCCTTCTCCACAACGTCTTTTGGAGCGTTGGAGCGGAAGTCGGCATTGGCCAGCTTGCGTGACACCTTTTCGAGCAAACCGCGCAATTCATCGAGATTCTTCTGCAGCCGCGCTTTTTCGGCTTCGAGATCGATCAGCCCGGCCAGCGGGATGTACAATTCGGCGCCGGAGATGACAGCAGAGGCCGACAACGGCGGCTTCTTGACGTCCGTCCCGCAGATCAGATTCTCCACGCGGGCCAGCGAACGGAAATACTCGATATGGTCTTTCAGCAGAGTCGCCAGAGCAGCGTCATCCGTTTTGATGTGCAAATCGGACTTCTTGCCCGGCGGGACATTCAGCTCCGAGCGAATACTGCGAACCGCCGTCACCACATCCTGAATATGCTTCAAGCTGTTTTCCAGTTGATCGTCGCGGAAGCTGACATCGAACTGCGGCCAGGGGCCGAACGTGAGCGTGCGGTTCCGATCACCGGTCAGTTGGTGAAGAATTTCCTCCGTGACAAACGGCACGAATGGATGGAGCAGCCGGAGCGTCTGGTGAAGCACATAGGTGGCGACATTGAGTGAGTTGGCCCGGATCGCCTGACCCGGCTGGTCCGGTTTGATCAGCTCGATATACCATGAGCAGTAATCATCCCAGACGAAATTGTAGACGGTTTTGGCGGCGGCTGACAGGCGGTAGTCGGCGAAGGCCTTGTCGACCGTGTCGATGGTGTTTTCGAGCCGCGACAGAATCCAGCGGTCGAAGATAACCAGGTCGTTGCGGTCGATGGTATCGAGCACGGGCGGGCGGCCATCGAGACGCATCATGACAAACCGCGAGACCTGATACAGCTTGTTGACGAAATTGCGGCCGCCTTCGAACGCATTGCGGGCGAGCCACGGGTCCTGACCGTCGGGGGTCGCCAGAACCAGCGACATGCGGAGCGCATCGGCGCCGTGCTTTTCGATCACTTCCAGCGGATCGATGCCATTACCGAGCGACTTGGACATCTTGATGCCGTTGGCATCGCGGACAGTGCCGTGAATGTAGACGTCGCTGAACGGGCATTCTCCCATGAACTCGTAGCCGGCCATTGCCATGCGGGCGACCCAGAGGAAAATGATTTCCGAAGCCGTCACGAGAACTTTGGTCGGATAGAACTTCTGCAGTTCGGGAGTCTTCTCCGGCCAACCGAAAGTCGAGAACGGCCATAGCCATGAAGAGAACCACGTGTCGAGCACGTCGTCATCCTGCACCAGTGTGGCCGGATCGTACCCCTTGCACTGATCGGCGGTGGGGCGATAATACGACACGAACATGGTGCCGTCCTCGGCGTACCAGATCGGAATGCGGTGTCCCCACCAGAGCTGCCGGGAAATACACCAGTCCCGGATGTTTTCCATCCAGTGCAGGTAAGTCTTGGTCCAATACTCGGGGTGGAAGCGCAGTTTGCCGCTTTTCACCGCCTCGATCGCCGGTTTGGCCAGCTCATCCATCTTCACGAACCACTGGTGCGACAGATACGGCTCGATCATGCTGTGGCAGCGATAGCAGGTGCCGACCGCGTGGCTGTATTTTTCCGTCTTCTCGATGTGCGATTTCCGGGTCAGGTCCTCAAGCAATTTCTTGCGGGCCTCAAACCGGTCAAGCCCTTTGTAGCGATCGGCGTTCTCGTTGAGCGTACCATCCTCGTTGAGGATGTTGATCTGTTCGAGATCATGGCGCTTGCCGATTTCGAAGTCGTTTGGGTCATGGGCGGGGGTGACTTTCACCACGCCGGTGCCGAACATCGGGTCGACATAATTGTCGGCGACGATGCGAAGCTCCCGCTCGAGAATCGGCAGGATAGCCGTCTTACCGACGTATTTCTTGTAGCGCGGGTCCTTGGGGGAGACAGCCAGCGCGGTGTCACCGAGCATGGTCTCGGGGCGGGTTGTGGCGACCGTGAGATATTCATCGGCGCCTTTGATCTTGTACCGAATATACCAGAGATTGCTGTCGAAATCTTCGTGCTCGACTTCATCATCCGATAACGACGTTTTGCATGACGGGCACCAGTTGACAATACGATAGCCGCGATAGATCCAGCCCTTTTCGTACAGATGTTTGAACACTTCGGCGACCGCGCGGGAGAGACCTTCGTCGAGCGTGAAACGCGTCCGGTCCCAATCGCACGAGCAGCCCATGCGCCGGAGCTGACCGAGAATCAATTCCTTGTTGCGATACGCCCAGGTGCGGGTGCGTTCGATGAACTTGTCACGCCCGATTTCGCGGCGGGTCGTGCCTTCCTTGACCAACTGCTTTTCGACAATGACCTGCGTGGCGATACCGGCGTGGTCCGCCCCGGGCAGCCATTCCGCCTCGAAACCGTTCATGCGGTGCCGGCGCATGAGAATATCCTGAATGGTGTTGTTCAGCGCGTGACCCAGATGCAGGACATCGGTGACATTCGGGGGCGGTATGACGATCGAGTAGGACGGTTTGTCAGCCCCGGGATTGCCGTGGAAATAGCCGGCCTTCACCCATGATTCGTACAGCGCGGTCTCAGTATCAGCCGGATTGTACGCTTTGGATTTCTTTTCGGAACTTTCGTCGGTATTGCTCATTGTCTGAACGTATGCTATACTTTCTGCACGAACTGCGAATATGGTATCTAATTACAATCAAACAAGATATCTCGGCCGCGGCGGGCTGTCAAGACCGGGAAGTGAACCTGCTGACACGCTGTGGCCGGAGAGTATCACCAATTCCGTATCGGTAGACTATGAACAAGTTTCGCACCCAGATTGAAGATTCGGGGCTCTCGCCCTATGACCGCATAGTGTTGCTGTTTGCCATCCTGCGATCGCCGGAGGGCTGCAAATGGGATCGCGCCCAGACGCATGAGACCTTGTTGCCTTACTTGATAGAAGAGGCGTACGAGGTGGTCGAATCGATCGAGACCGGGCGTTACGGTGATCTGAAGGAGGAACTGGGGGATCTGCTTACCCAGGTGGTGTTCCACGCACAACTGGCCTCGGAGCGCGGCGAGTTCGATCTCGATGACGTCATTACGCAGGTGGTCGGCAAGCTCGTAGCGCGTCACCCGCATGTGTTCGGCGAACCCAAAGACCTCGATCCCCAGCAGGTGCGGGATCAGTGGGAGCGGATCAAGACAGAATCCGGGGAGAAAGAATCAGTGCTCGCGGGGCTTCCGCGCACAATGCCGGCGCTGACCATGGCTTTCCGCATGGGGGAGAAGGCGGGCGGGGTGGGGTTTGACTGGAAGCAAGCGGCGGATGTCGTCGACAAGATCGATGAGGAGCTGGGGGAATTGAAAGAGGAATTGGCGGCGCCCCAAGTCGATCCGGATCGGCTGAGTGAGGAAATCGGGGACCTGCTTTTTGCGGTCGCATCGCTCGGGCGCAAACTGCATATCGAGCCGGAGGTGGCGTTGCGCAAGGCGCTCGAGAAATTCCGGAACCGTTTCGATGAACTCGAGCGAAGGGTGCGGGCAGACGGCGGGACATTCCAGGACTACTCGCTGGAAGAGCTCGAAGCGATCTGGCAGCAGATCAAATCAAGCTGAAGCGTCTGTCACTCACTACATAACATCAATAATAGGTCGGGGGGGACAAGCGGGTGGGAAATATTTTCCATGTAGTTAGAGCATGAGCTATTGAGCGGGGTTGGAGATGCGGTTTTTTTGTTGTGCGGAGACGGCCGGGAGTGTACTTTTGCGCACCAACACGGCTGAGAGTCCGTGTGTTCTGTGGTGATTATATTCGGAAACTCGATTTAACATAGACTATATGGGACAGGAGTTTAGAATGCCCAAAGTATCACGGTGGCCCGGTAGTCGGACCCGCTGTAAGGAGGAAGGCCTATGACATGATTCGTGAGGGTCTTTCGGAGTCGACTTACGGAACGGGTTGGCTTCGGCGGAATCCTGAAATGCGACTTTTGTTACCATAGACTTTTCGAATGAGGATTTGTATGAAGAGAATATTAACTATTGGAATGCTTTTGGTGGTCGCGGCGACTTGCGCCTATGCGACGGACACGCGTTTGCTCACGATGGGTGAGAACTATACGGTCATGGTAGATGACTACAACGTCTGGATGTTTCCGAGCCGTGTGAACATGTATCCCAACATCGGCGTGGGCGAATTCTCGCGCTACATGGACGGCGACGGTTTCTATCAGTTCGGCGTCAACTGGAAATTCGGAGAGACGAAACCATGGGTGCTGGGCACCTACTTCACGAACGACTACACGGCCTATCCCTCCGACTATTTGGGCAACAGCTTCGGCCTCTACGGTGTCGTTGGTGACTACATGTATACCGGGTTGAGTCTTAACAACAATCGTCGCATAGACTTGTTGTACGGACGGAAGCTCGGCACGCAGAACTTTGGTTTCGGTTTCAGTTATATTAACAGCGGCGAGAAGCAGATTGCCGCGAATTACAAGAATGACACCAAGTTCAGCCACTACGCATTCACCTTCGGTCTGACTCCGGATGCAGGGAATTGGGACCTCGCGGCGAGCCTGGGGATCGGTACCTGGACCAACAAGGGTACTCTCGATCCGGGTACGGCTACGGCAGTGCAGGTTGATCTCACGAAGCCGGATGGCTACCTCGACTTCATGCTGACCGGTCGTATGTTTGCCAAGTACAACCAGACCATCACGTTTGTACCGCATGCCTCTCTGTGGCTGGGCAAGCACGGTCAGAAGTCGTATTACGACGACAACGGCGACACTGCGACCACCAAGATCAAGAGCACGATGTTCGCGGCCGACCTGGGATGCGGTATGCACTATGCGCCGGTTACCAATGTCCTCGCGGTGCTCGATTTCGGCCTGCAGTTTGAAAAGCGCAAGGGCGAATACACCTATCGCGGCGAGGCCGGCGATACCACGTGGACCGTGAAATATCGGGATACCTACCTGCCGTACTGGAAACTCGGTATGGAAGGCGACGTCTTCAGCTGGCTCGATGTTCGTCTTGGCGCCGTGTCGAACTGGCACAACTACAAGGACGAAAACGTGAACGCCAACTATCCTCAGTGGGATGTTCAGGGCTCGGATGTTCACACCAACACCTATCTCGGTTTGGGCTTCAACTGGAATCGTCTCCACATTGACACCTACACCGATCCGGAGCTGTTCCTGAAGGGATTTGACTTCATCTCCGGCAGCGACGGCGGCGAAGGCGGCGGCGTGTGGATGAACTGGCAGATGTCGGTTCTGTACGAGATGTTCTAATTCGTCGGCACTATTTGCCACATAGGAGCCCGGCCCTGCGGCCGGGCTCTTTGCTTATCGGCACTACCCTCAAATGACAAAAAGAAGAGGGCAGAGGAACCCGTCGCCTGCCCTGATACTATTTATCTCCGGCGATCCTCTCCGATCGCCGGTATGATGATAAGCGGGGTCACACCCCGAATGGATTGTCGTGTACGATTAGAAACGCTGACCGCGACCGCGACCGCCGAACGGCGGGCGATCGCCACCGGGGCGCTGTTCGCGCGGACGACCCTCGTTGACTCTGAGCGTGCGCCCCTTGAACGGCTTGTCGTTCATTTGGGCGATTGCTGCCTTAGCTTCGTCATCGGACGGCATTTCGACAAAACCAAAGCCGCGGGGCTGACCGGTTTCGCGATCCATAATGATCTTGGCCGACTTGACCTGGCCAAAGGCCTCGAAAGCCTGCCGCAATTCCTGTTCCGTTGCGTCGTGCGACAGGTTGCCTACGTAGATGTTCATGAAAAACCTCTGAAAAGTGATAGTGAACGTGACCTCAATGCGAGCGGCTCAGCCGTCCATGAGGCATATGGTTAGTTGGTTGGTCTGTCTTCATATTCAAGAAGAAGCTCTCGAGAAACGCGAAATTCATTTGCTTCAGTGTATCGGCAATCCGGCGAAAGTCTATAAGCAGGTCGGCGACACTTTTCTCCATTTCCGCGAGCTCTGAGGGGTATACATCGCACCAAGTCTGCACCAGGGACTCGGTCGCCTCAAGATGAAATTGCAGGGCCACCTGTCTCTTGTGCTTAAACGCCTGATTGACGCAATCGGTTCCCTCAACGAGCCGTGGGCAGCCAAAGGGAAGGGCAAAGGTGTCTCCGTGCCACTGCACCACCGGGAAAGAACTTCCCAACGAGGCAAACAGCGGATCGGCCTTGCCTGCATCGGTCAGGCGCACGGTATACACGCCGATTTCTCTCACCGGGTTCCGTTCAACGCGGGCACCGAGCACTCCGGCCAGCAGCTGGCCGCCGTAGCAGATGCCAAGATAGGGAAGGTCCGCCCGTACGACGTTGGCGACAAACCGGTACAGATCGCGCAGGTAATCGTGCTGATGATACTCGGTTACGGAGATGGGGCAGCCGAGGCAGATGACGGCCGAGAGTTCATCCGGATTGGGGAGCGGTTCACCTCGATAGGTATGGACTTCCCGAAACGGAATCTGTCGCGCCGACAGAAAGTCGATGATGGTCCCAGCAGACTCCGCCTGGCAGTTCTGGGCGATTAATACGGGTCTCATTCGTGTGCCTGAACAAAGGAAACGAATGCCGATTGAAAAGTCAACCGGCATTCGTCATTATGTGAGATTCGCTCGCAAGTCTATCGGAACAATTCCTTGACGAATTCGGGGAGCGCGAAGGCCGCTGTGTGAATATCCGCGTTGTAATAGCGGGTCTTCAGTTTAAGGCGATCCCACCGCGCGCGATCGAAATCCTTGATTGGATGGTACTTCTTGCTGCAGAAGGCGAACGACCAGTAGGCAGACGGATAAATCGGCATGAAGCAGGTGTACATGTGTACCGACGGAAATACCGCCTTCAGATTGGCGTAAATGCCCTTCACCGAACGCTGGTTGAAGAACGGCGATTCGGATTGTGCGACGAGGATACCATCGTCGTTCAGCCGGTTGTAGACATTCCGGTAGAACGGCTCCTGAAACAGCTCTTCGGCGGGGCCGACCGGGTCGGACAGGTCAAGCATGATGACATCGAACTTGTCTTTGCCGTTGACGATATACTCCTTGCCGTCCTGAAACACAAGTTTGGCACGGGGGTCGTCGGCGCCAGTCGTCAGATAGGGGAAGTACTTCTTCGAGACTTCGACCACCATCTTGTCGATCTCGCACATGACGCATTCCTGCACCTCGGGGTGCTTGAGGATCTCCGTGAGGGCACCGCAATCGCCGCCGCCGATAATGAGCGCCCGCTTCGGATTAGGATGGGTGAAGAGCGGTACATGCGTGATCATTTCGTTATAGGCGTTATTGTCACGGTCGGCCGCCATGAGGGAACCGTACAGCACGAGCAACCGCCCGAAATCCTTGGTCTCAAGGATGTCGATGCGCTGGAAATCGCTCTGCAGCGATTCGACCACGCGGTCAATTTTGACGGTGAACCCGGACAGTCCCTCGTGGAGCTCCGAGTACCAGACATTCCATAGTTCGGTCATGCCCGGTTCAGACACGCGCTGACCGAGATTCGAAGAAGCGTTGCTCATAGCGGTCTAGTCTATAATCCTGTACTGTGGGCGATTCAAGCCGTTAAAGTCAGAACCCGAAACCGAGCAATACGAGCCGGTCATCGGGAATACGAACATTTCACCAATCTCATGCTCCGGGATCATGAGGCCGTCGTACATGACGTCGAACGAGTCACAGGTCGGACCCGAGAGCACGGACAGCATTTCATTGCCGTGCCTGTTGGTGACGACCGGGTACTGGCAATGGTCGTAGACGATTCCGGAGAAGGTCGAATACAGACCGTCATCCAGGTAATACCACATTTTGCCGTCGCGCATCGACTTGCCGATCACCGAGCAGACCAGAGTCACCGGGCTGGCGGAGATGAAGCGTCCCGGCTCACACACGACCTTGATGCCCGGGCGGATTTTCCGACGAAGGGCGCGGTCAATCGGGGCACAGAACTCCTCGATATTGGGGATCGGCTGCACATATTCGACCGGGAAGCCGCCGCCGATATCAAGCAGCCGGGTGTCAAATCCGGCGGCATCGAGAGCGTTGATCAGCTTCTGGGCGGCCGTGATCGCCTTGACGTAGTTCTCCGGGTAAATGCACTGCGAACCGATATGGAAGCACAGCCCGTAGAATTCGTGGCCGGATTCGACGATCTTGTGCGCCAGCGGGAGGACCTCGTCGACGGTGCAGCCGTACTTGTACTGCAGGTTCACCACGGCGGTCGTATTCGTGTTGATCCGGAACCGGATGAGCATCTTGAGCTTCTTGTCCGAGTACCGGTTCAATTTCGGTATCTCGTGCGGGTTGTCGACCACAAACGTCTCGACCCCCTTGCCGACCGCGTAGTCGAATTCGTAGACCGACTTGATCGGATGGGAATGGATGAGGGACGACGGGTCAATGCCGGTCTTCGCGACCGTATCCAGTTCACGCGCCGAGCAAATGTCGAAATTTCCGCCTCGGGCGTGGATCTCGTCAATGATAACCTGCTCATTGTTCGACTTGACGGCGTAATGAATCCCGACTCTGGGCAGCGCGGCCTTGAGGGCATCGTAATTGCGCTGGATTTCCGAGCGGGACATCAGCATGACCGGGGTCTCGAGCGACCGGGTGAGAAACATCTCCCGGATCATCTCGGTGTCGACACCGCGGAACAAGCTGGTATTTTCGACAGCAGCAAAACTCATAGAGTGGGTCATGTCACCCTCCTCTTAATTGGCCCCGGCGGCCAGCTTAAGGGTTTGCGGAACCGGCTTGTGGCTGATCACTTCATCGCGATCCGACGGAATGCCGCGCTTGAGTTCCTGGAGATATGCCCGGCCACAACTGAGCGCGCCCTCCAGATACTGGTGGGCTTTATAGGGGTCGACGGTCTGGCCGCAGGTGAAGAAATCGACCGCGGCGTAGCCGTATTCCGGCCAGGTGTGGATTGAAATGTGGGATTCGGCGATAACGACCACGCCGGAGACTCCCTGGGGATTGTACTGATGAAACACCGAACGCACGATCGTCGCGCCGGAGCGGCGAACCGCCTCGGTCATGGCTTCCTCCAGATAATGGAGATCATTCAGCTTGCGCTGATCGCACTCCGAATACTCCACTACCAAGTGGCGTCCCAGCATCTTCATTGTCTTGTCCCTCCTTCAGGGTACAAAGGGTTGTCGTTACATCTGCGGCGGCGTGATTACCCACAGTAATTTGACCGCCGTGGCGCCGTTATTCATCAACTGGTGTGTCCGGTCGGACTCGAAATAGAAGCAGTTCCGACTGGGCACTTTGTACGTTTTCCGCTCGATTTTCAGCGTCAGCGTGCCGCTCAGGACGTATCCGAACTGCTCGCCCGGGTGCGGGCCGCGCTGCTCCATCTTCTCGCCGGGCTTGATCTCCAGCAGGATGGGATCCATCAGATTGTTGGTGGAACCGGGGACCAACAGCTCGAACTTGCTCACCCCCCACCCTTCGACGGCCACCCGTTCGGACGGAGAATACACTACCTTGGTGTCACGGCTGTCGCTGAAGAACTCAGACAGGGTGACGCCCAGTGCCTCCAGGATATCAGCCAGCGAATCGACCGAGATCGAGGTCTGATCGTTCTCCAGCTGAGAGATGAACCCTTTGGTGAGTCGGGCGCGGTCAGCCAGCTCCTCCTGCGTCAAATCCGACGCGAGGCGGAGGGCCTTGACCTTCTTCCCGATCTTGAATTCCAACTCTTCGGTTCACCTTCTTGTCTGGCCGGTTTAATAAACTAAACTTGGAGTCAGTTTAATAAACTAAACCGAACTGTTTAATAAACGGTGCCAGTATAGGGGAAGTTGCAGTCTTGTCAAGACTTTTTTGGTCCATCGGCCATCTTTTTTGCTTGGCGGACAAGCGGTTGAACACTATCTTGCGACCGCCAGTGATCCCTGTGGCAACGTGTACCAGATCAGACTATATTAGCGACATCCGCAAAAGACACAGGACTATAGTGAACCGGAGATAAAGGGCTACTTCAGGAGGATGTATGTGGAGAAGAACAGTCGTACTGCTGACACTACTGCTGGCGGCGGCAGCGCTGTCGGCGCAGACCCCGAAAATCGGCCTGGGCGGTTTCGGCGGCCTGAGCATTCCGGTAGTGCAGGATGACCAGGCGAGCGGCACCGAGTTCGGCATCAGGGCGCGCGTGAAGCTGCCGATTGTGACCGTGGAACCGAATGTCTCGTTCGCCAAATGGGGCAAGGCCGACCCGCCCGAGGGAATCACCGATATGCCGGATGGCTCCAAGGTGACGTCGTTCGGAATCGACGCGCTCCTCGGCGGCGCGCCGGGCGTGCCCGGGTTCAAGCCGTTTTTCGTGATCGGCGGGGCATCGTATAAGGTGAAGAACGACGATACCGGATACGATGAGAGCAAACTCGGTTTCTCGGCGGGGTTGGGAGTGATGTTGGGGCTGGCTGCGAAGCTTGATTTGGATGTTCGGGGCAAGGCGGTAGTGATCCCGACAGACGGCGGCGGGTCAAAGAAAGCCGTGTCAGTGACCGCCGGCGTGGCCGTGAACCTGTAAGGAGGAATGAGACATGCGTACAATAAGAACGAAGCTTTCGCTTGTCGGTCTGGTGGCTCTCGGTCTGGTGACAGCCGGATGTCTGGTGTCCGGAACGTTTGTAATCTCACATGACTTCACGTTTACGGCGGCCGAAGGATTTTACTTTTATCCCATTGACGTGACGGCCGAGCCGGATTGGGCCAAGCACCGAGACGACATTAATGACATCGACGCCGTTGGATTCGAGATGACCATGAATAATGAGAATCCGGGTCCGGTGACGTTCAGCGCTTATATTGCCCCCTACGACACGCTTCCGCAGTATGAGACGAAAGATGAGCTGGACTCCAACGCGTATATCGTCATCGCTGATCTCGAGGTGCCGTCGGGAACCAGCACGATGACCTATGCGCAATCGCTTGGACACATTCAGAATCTTGCCAAGTTCAAGGAACTTGCCATAACCGGCAAATTCAGTTACTACGGCGTGGCCGAAGGTATCACGCCGGGGTCATTCACTGTTGACCCGGGTAAAGTGATTCTGACGGTTAGCGCCAGCGATTGACCATCCGAACGGGATTGGAGATGGCCGGTCCGCATGTGCGGACCGGTTTTCTTTTGGCGGGCGCGGCACTTGCGCCGGAACTGATTTGCCCTAAATTGGTTGCATCCGAGTGACGCGAATTAAGAAGGAGAGTGGGCCATAGAGAACTACAACATAATCATCATCGGGGGCGGGCCGGGCGGCTATACGGCGGGGATCAAAGCGGCAATGAAAGGGGCCAAGGTTGCGGTGGTGGAGTATCGCGAACTGGGCGGCGTCTGCCTGAACCGTGGCTGTATTCCGTCGAAGGCGCTTATTGCATCGGCTTCTCAGTACAAGAATATGAAAGAGGCTGAGGCGTTCGGGATCCATTTGTCGGCCCCGCCGGTCTATGACTGGCTGGCGATGCGTGCCCGCAAGGACAAGATTGTCGCGACTCTCGTAGGCGGCATAGGCCAGCTCTTCAAGTCCCATGGCGTCACCCATTACCAAGGTTTTGGCAGGCTCACCAGTCCCAATCATGTCACCGTGACCGATGAGCACGGCGGTGAAACCAAGCTCCGGGCAGACAACATTATTATAGCAACCGGCTCGCGCCCGATTAGTATTCCCGCGTTTCCGATCGACGGCAGCCGCATTCTTACCTCGGATCATTTGCTGGAGTTGCCGAGTTTGCCCAAGTCGATTCTTATTATCGGGGCAGGCGTCATCGGCTGTGAGTGGGCGTTCATGCTGTCGCTATTGGATGTCGAGGTTCACATGGTGGAAATGCTGGACCACGCCCTGCCGATGGAGGACATCAATACCTCGACGTTGATTGAACGGGAGCTGAAGAAGCTCAAGGTGGCTCTCCATACGAAGACCAAAGTGGAAGCCTTTGGCGGCGGGCCGGAGGGAATACAGGCACGTCTTTCCAGCGGCAAGACAATTGACGCCAATTTGGCGCTGGTGTCGGTGGGACGGGCGTTCAACACCGAGGAACTTGGCCTGGAGGAGGTTGGCGTTGAGTTGAATAAGAACCGGTCGGTCAAAACCGGGCCGGACATGCGAACGAACATCCCGAACATTTATGCTATCGGCGATGTGCGCGGCGAGATCCTGCTCGCGTATACCGCAGTGCACGATGGTTCGGTGGCGGTTGCGAACTGCATGGGAGAGAAAGCCGCGAAGAACTACCTTGGGGTCCCATCGGTGATCTTCACACATCCGGAAGTCGGTTCGGTTGGAATGACTGAGGCCGAGGCGGTCAAGGAGCATGAAATAGCGATCGGCAAGTTTCCTCTCCGGGCGCTCGGCAAGGCCCAGGCGGAAAACGAGATTGCCGGCGAGGTGAAGGTGATCGGCGACAAGAAAACCGACCAACTACTGGGGGTGCATATCGTGGGAATCCACGCGACCGAGATCATTCATGCGGCAGCGCTGGCGATAAACCAGAAGCTGACGGTCCGACAGCTTGGAAGTCTCATATTCGGTCATCCGGTGATTTCGGAGTCGATCATGGAGGCGGCGCATGACCTGCATGGAGAGTCGGTCCATCTTGCCAGGAAGAGGGCGTAGAGCGCAGGAATTGCTGAGTTATTAGCGGGGGATCGTGATTTCGACAGCGGGCAGCGTCGTTTATGCGACACCGTAACGTGTTGCGGGGTAATACGTTATAACTTCCTTGTCGGTTGCTGGCGTTTTGGCGGGATCGCAGAAAGTGCGATGTCAACAGCGGTCTATTTCGCCACAATCGACCGATCAACACAATTAGTTGTTGTGTATCATGGGGTTATCCGGAATAGCGGACAGATGTGTCGCATTTGGCACAGGGATTGATAATCAGATTGTCGAAGTAAGTTACTCTTAAATATACGCAGTATGGCGGTGAAGGGTGTTTAAGAGGTGGGGTTGAAGGAGCTTCTTGTGAGGAGGAGCTCCTTCGTATTGATGTGAAGAGCAGAGAGCCGTCGAGCAAGGATTGCTCGGCGGCTTTTTGTTGCCTGAATGCAGTGAAACTGCGGTGGGAGGTGTCTTGGGATCGAGACTTGACGAATCTCGGGAATTGTGTACATTGGCCTGCTCGTTTTCGGAAATGGCGGCGTAGCTCAGTTGGTTAGAGCAGCGGAATCATAATCCGCGTGTCCGGGGTTCGAGTCCCTGCGCCGCTATTAAGTTCGGGGGGCCACTCATCTGCGAGTAATGACGTCCACTTAATGACAGCGCCAAGTCATAACTGAAGGGACTCGTCGCGAGAGCCGCTCACACAATTGATCATTAGGCGAATTCTGCTTCTCGAGTGGAATCCAACGGCATAGGCCGGGACAAGATCTGTCCTTTTAGTAGTCAAACGAACATCGCGTGTTCGTCTGACGCCAAGGCAATACCGGTTGACAAAACGTCGCAATCTGTATATATAATTACATATTTGGTGATCTTCTATCCCGATGAACTACACTGACTGAGGACTCCATGCGACTGACCCGATTCGCGCTGGTTGCACTGGCTTTCCCGACAATCGTATCAGCAGTTGATCTCGGGAGAACATACCGAACTCTCTTTACCAAAATCGAAGCGACATCAAGCCGGCTTCCCGGCGCTGCAACGTCCGCGTTTCCGGCAAATCTGGGGGATGGACTGGACGATCAGGTATTGGTCGTCGAGGAAAGGGATTTTCACGTAGCTTCACTCGACAACCAAACGTCGAGACACTGGTGCTGGATCAAGGACATTATTTTCCTAAAACCGCTCGACCTGGACGGTGATAGTCTTACGGATCTGGTTTTCCAGACCCGGAACGATACGTCGGAATCGATCTTCACCGTCGCCGGGAGAGAGCTGGTGGCAAGCAGCAGTTGTTCGTCCGCATTCCATCTTGTCTTTGAGCATCCGCGCATTCTCGTTCAGGGCGACTCCAAGGGGACGCTGACCCCTGAAGCTGCGGTTGATTTAAACGGCGACAGCGTGAGGGATATGCTGTGCTCAATTCACAGCGGAGCGTTTGCCCTTCAGCCAAGAGGCCTCTTTGTCATCGATGGGAAGACTCATGCCGAACTCTGGCACTATTACTTTGGGCCGTGGCCGGTTGATGTGCAAGTTGTTGACCTGAACGGCGACGGGGACCAGGAGATTGTCCTTGTTGGGCAGGGCGTGGGCAATGGGAGCACAGCCAACGGGATATCGGACTCCGCCTGCTATCTCTTTGCGTTCAAGAAGAGCGGTGAGTTTGCCTGGCCGCCGCTGAAGCTCGGTGGACCAACTACCCATGCGTACTACAAGTTGCTGCGGTCGCCGGGATCCGGCAAGACAGACATTGTAGTGGCCGTGCGGCAATATGTAAGCGCTACCGCGGCCAGCAGTATTCTGATCATATCCGGAGACAACGGAAACGTCCTCTGTCGCAATTCTCGTGTTGGGGGGTACACGTCTGTTGAATTGATTCCGGATGGTGCCAAAGGCGGTGCCGCTGTCGTCGCCGGAACGCTGGACGGCAAGGTTGTGAAGTACAGCCCGGACCTTGTCGCTATGGATTCGTTTTCGTTACCCTTGAAGCTGGAATCCACGGTGTTGACACCGATGGATATCGACAACGATTCACTCATGGAGATCCCGGTCATGGCCGCGGATAACGCCATGAGATTCATAAATACGGATATGGATTCTGTTTTCACGCTCCAATTCAATACGCGTACGAGTCCGCCATTTTTGCTGCGTACGAGCGATTCAATGTCGCGAAGATTCTTGATACAAGCCGGAATGGAGATCGCAGTCTGGACGGTACGACGAGTCAATAAGAGCTTCTCTGAAGTGGTGCCGCCGCCGTTTCAAATCGGGACCATAGCATCGGCACTGATTGGCTTGATAGGCGTACTCTACGCCGGGCAACGCCGGCGCTACCTCGGATTCCTGAATGCCGTCTACAATGACAGCTCCCGGCTGATTCTCGGTCTCGATCACCTGGGGCGCATTGTCCGATCGAACCAGGAAGCCAGAGATCACTTTGCCGGATGCGGTATTGACCTTGGCAATCGAGATTACACGGTGTTCGGGCAAAACGAATCCTATCATCCTCTTGCGGAAACAATACGGCAATTCCTGTCCGGGCATGAACCGGTTGTGTCATTCGAACTCAAAACCGTGCAGGCCGGCAGCGCGAGGGAGTTTCTGGCGCAGCTGTCGCGGGCGAGTGACGGCAATTCCCGCGCTGACACCGGGGCCATCCTGATCATGCAGGATATCACTACTCTTAATCAGGCCAAGGTTTACGAAACCTGGACCCTTTTGTCGAAAGGTCTGGCCCACGACGCCAGAAAGCCGCTGGCGCCGCTTCGGCTCATGCTGCAGGATCTCGCCTCTCGACTTGATATGGGATCGATAGAATCTACGAAGATCAGAGATGACTATATCGCCCCATCTCTGGAGCAGGTGGGGCGGATGACGCGGCTCATTGACCGGTGGACCGCGAATTTGAGCGGCGGTGATTCTCCCAAAGCCCCGGTGCGGATCTCGGATATCCTGCGCTATGTGGTGACGATGCGTCGCTCCATGACGCCGGAGTCGCTCCCGCTCACGCTTGCGGACGACACCAACGGCGCTTGCGTAATTCAGGGCAACCGTGAGGATCTCGAACGGGCGATCTCCGAACTGATTGAAAATGCGCTGGTGGCAATCAAGGGCAGGCCCGACGGAAAGATCGAAGTCGAGTGCCGTCTTGATAGCTCCGGCAGCAATTACTTCTTGATAAGAGTTCGTGACAATGGAACCGGTATCCCGTCGACGTTGCTGCCGAGAATTTTCGAACCGGGAGTCACCACCGGTAAGGGGGAGCATCGAGGAATGGGGCTTTTCAATGTTCGGTGGATTATCGAGCAGCAGCACGGCGGTACAATCGAAGTCGAGAGCGCCGACGGGATTGGCACGACATTTGCCGTATCTCTGCCGGTTGTTAGCATGGAGGCAGGCAGTGAATAGTCGGAAAGTACTGGCCATCGATGATAGTCCGGATTTCCTCAGCGCGATCCAATTGGTGCTCAGGGATGAATACGAAGTGCTCACCGCGGAGTCCGGCGAAACCGGTCTGCGGCTCATGGAATCTCAGCCGGTCAACACCGTTATTCTCGACCTGCATATGCCCAGCAATGCCGAGGGGCTGGAGATTCTCAAGAGGATACTTGACGCCTACCCGCACCTTCCCGTGGTCATGATGACCGCGGCGCCCGACCTGAAATACGCCGTTCAGGCGATCAAGATTGGCGCTCATGATTATCTCCACAAGGACGCTGATCGAGACCGGATAATCACGACCGTGCGCAACGCGGTTGACCGGGAGCGGCTGGAACGGGAACGCCGCACGGCCGCGGAACAGGCGCGCTCACAATTTCCGCTGGTTGGTAGCGGTTCGGCTACAACGGAGCTCAAGCAGCTCGCGTTGAAAGCCGCCGGTCAGCAGCAGCCGATCCTGATTACCGGCGAAACCGGGGTGGGCAAGGATGTCGTGGCCAGATACATTCATTATGCGAGTGAGCGGGCAAACGCCGCATTCGTAAAGATCAATATGGCCAGCGTGCCGGAGGATCTCGTAGAATCGGAGCTGTTCGGCCACAAGAAGGGCTCGTTTACCGGAGCTATCGCCGACAAGAAAGGGCTGTTCGCCGTTGCTGACGGCGGCACGCTGTTTCTCGATGAGATCGGCCTGGCCTCGACTCGCATGCAGGAAAAACTGCTGCAGGCGATCGATGATGGGACATTTACGCTGATCGGCGATGTCAAGCCGGTCAAAGTGAATGTCAGGATTATATCGGCGACCAACAGGGATTTGTGGCAGGAAGCGCAGGCGGGAAGATTCCGCGAAGATCTGTTCTGGCGGCTCAACGGATTTCCGGTGCCGATCCGGCCGCTTCGCGAGCGACCGGAGGATTTGCTGGAAATTGCCGAGCACTTTCTCGAGCAAAGCGCAGCGGAATTGAGCTTGGAGCGCCGGGAACTGACTGTGACGGCCCGGAAAGCGCTGCTTGAATACCGGTGGCCCGGCAATGTCCGCGAACTCAAGAGTGTGATCGGAAGGACGCTCGTCTTCTCCGATAGCCGGGAGATTGAGGCGGACGATATCAGACGGCATATTCAATCGGTACGCCATGACAAGACCTCGCATACGGATCACTCATTGAAGACCAACCTGGAAAACTGGGAGCGCGAACACATATGCGCCATTCTTCTTGCGTGTGATTATGACATTCCGATGGCCGCATCAATGCTCGGCATCCACCGGGTCACACTGTACAAGAAGATGAGAGAACTTGGACTCGAACTGAAGCGCGTGTAGCCGGTTAGATACGCGCGTCACTCGCATTGTAGCCGCCCGGCTACAAACCAC
>PQAP01000198.1:0-4636 GCA_003105265.1 candidate division GN15 bacterium
CCATCCTGATCCTGATCCGCCTGGCTCTGATTGGCCACGGCCGTGCAGTTATCCACGTCGCCGCAAATACCATCGGCGTCGACGTCGTTCAGCGAATCGAACGGACAGACATCGCAGATCGTGCCGATGCCGTCCCGGTCTTCATCCGCCTGATCCGGGTTGGGCACCAACGGACAGTTGTCGCGGAACGCGGGAATACGGTCATGATCGTCGTCCTGATAATAGTCGTACGGAATTAGAGCGAGTGAGTCGGCGCCGAACAGAGGAATGACCAGCAGGTGGTCTCGCCAGTTGTAGGCGATGTTCGACGGAAAGGCGAGATTGGTGACTGCCTCAAGCGGCGGCTCGGTGAAGAGTGAATCGTACATGTACACCTTGCCGGCGTAATGGCCCGAGACGTAGTAATTACCAAAGCGGTCTCGCGCAATTCCATCCATTTGGCCAAAGGTAGTAGTCGTAAGCGTCGACACCGTGCCGCCGGTAATATTATAGGCCTGCACAGGCGCCCCCTCGGTGAATCCGACAATGATCAGCCGGTTGTGCGTGCTGTCGAAGCACACATCCTGGGCCAGCCGGGACAGTGTGTACAGTACGAATTTCGTGACGGTACGATCGCTCATCCGCAATCGAAACAGCGTTCTCTCACCGGCATCAACGATCCAGAGGTTGCCCGATGAATCGGAGGTTATCCCGTCGGGATAGGTTGAGCCGGGGAGAGTCACCCGCATCACCTCACTGCCGGTGGCCAGATTCAGTCCGGAGACATTGCCGGGCGATTCGCCCCAGACGACATAGAAGGTATCGCGATAAATCAGATTGCTGATCGGACCGCGTGGGGCATGCCAAAACAGTGACGTTTGCCCGTTCAGGTCAATCGCGAAAACTCCGGACAGCTGATACGATGAGACCAAATATCGGTTGTGAACCGTGTCAAAGACGGCGCACTCGGGTGCCTGAATGGAACCAAACGCATGACCCAGCGCCGGTACCAACGTCAAAGTGATGCCTAAGCTGATGAACTTCAAATTGGCCATCCAATTCTCCCGGGTTGCAGTTTCAACCGCGCATCGTGAAACTCCAATGGTTGCGACTTCACAGACAGCTCGGCAAAACAAAGCCACCTCCGGTCAAATAGCTGACCAAGGCGCTCAGGTCGGACAGGTCAACTATGCCCGTGCTGTTCACGTTGGCTGATGCCGGACACGGCAGCGCGAACCCGCCACCCGTCAGATAGCTGACCAGCGCGCTGAGGTCGGACAGATCAATGATGCCTGTCATGTTTACATTGCCGGAGACCCCCTGACAGCAGGATGCACAGATGCCGAGGTTTTTCTTCATAAAGTTCTTCGCCTTGTCGATTGTCTTCTTCAAACTGTCGAGCCCGGCGTTAGTGGAGACCGCGTTCGGTTTGGTTGTGGCCAGCGCGACCATAATCGTCAGGGTATCGTTGGCCGGAAGCGTGTAGCCGGTGGGGCCATCCTTAAATGTCAATAGTGCAGAGATGTCAGTCACTGCGGGCTCAACAGCGTACCCGCCAAGATGCATGAGCCGCGAGGCGCTATCCGGCACCAGCCCCGGATAACTATAGACATCGTTGGCGAAGGTGAGGGCGCCATATAGCGAATCGTAACAGGCGTTGTTCTTCATATGCCAGTTAAGGAGAGCCATTCCGGCATAGCGCCTGGAGTTGTCGGCACAATCAGCGGTGAGTTCGCCCGATTCAATACCACGGACATAGATCATCCGTCGGCCTGGATCGGTGCCGGAGTAGTTGTCGACATAGGTGTATGTCAGGTCGGACGGTATATCCCAATCGATTCCCTCGCCAATCTGCAGATTCGTGACCGGAGCGCCCACATTGGCTGGGAATATTCGCAGTCTTTGGACGATAAAATTGCAGCTATCCGGATGCTTTGGCGCCCACCACGTCATTTCGACTTTCACCAGCGAGTCGACTGTGACAAACGTACCCGAGTTGAAACCGTCATAACTTACCGTGGAAAAGCCGCCATGAGGAGCACAACCGGCAACCGGCCTGAAATTGACCCACGGCAGTGGATTGTGCGTCCACGGCGCCCAGGTCCACGAGCCACGATAGGTGGTCGGTCCGGTTTGTCTGACAATCATCGGTGACCCGCTAAAGAGATAGATTGCGGCGTTGCCGCGAGAATTACTCCCGGTATCGCAATCGCCGTGTCCGGCATAGTCCATGTTCACTTTGCCATTGCTCACCAGCGACGAGTCTCCGCCGCCGTGGCCCATGTTGCCATCACTTGACACTGCGAGGTCAAGGCAAGACGTTGAAATCGTGTCCCACACGGGCTGGACTACGGTGTCGGCCACGGGAAACTGAATGATCAGATCCTTAATTTGCGCCGGTGGGGAGTAGGAGAAACGGACCTTGCCGAACAGCACGGTCGGACCGCCGGTGATAACACCGCCGGCGTTCAGTGTAACGGAAATCGTATCGACACCGCCTTCGGGAATCGATGACGGTAGATCGCCAAGCGCCAGCCAGCCGGTCGGGCCGGCCCCCGGCCCCTTGGCGCTGTCTTCGATATCCAGGATGGACGTGAAGATCAGGTCGGTATTGCCGGTAGCGGTCAGGACAATGTTATAAGTAGTGTCGTCTCCCGGGCGATGCCACTCCGGCCAGGTGATGGAATCCCGCGAGAGGGTCAGTGCCGCAGCTTCGATAGGCGGTGCGCAGGCCATGCGCACCCAGCGCATATCGTTGAGCGTATAAGGCGGTATATTGATGCCTCCCGGCGCGACTCCGGCGCGCGATGGATACTTGTCCTGCAGGTAGTAAAGCTGAAGATACTGGGAACCGGTATAGCTGCCGCCGCTTGGGTCCCAGGTTGATTGAGCGTTTGTCCAGCTCTCTGAACCGGCATAGTCCGCATCATCCATGCTGTACAGGCTCAATGAGGGGAAGTTGTCGCAAGCGCACGTGCCGGTATCGCAATTGGGAGTGTAGCTGTTCGACACATTCCTCGGGACATCCCAGCTTCTGCCGACAAGGTCTTTCGAGATAGTGAGGAAGATCTCACCGTTGCCGCTGTTAGTGAAGCCCGGTTGACTAACGACGCAGTCGTCGAGATTGGTCACGTACTTCGGGTCATTCGCCGCGGAGTACACGATATAGAGCCGGTTCTCGCACTCGCTAATGCTCAACTGGCCGATATTCATCACATTGAATCCGTTACGGCCGCAGATGTCAGTCAACGGCCAGCTGTGAGCGTCGTAAAATACGTACGACTTCCCGGGGTCATGTTCCGACCAGTGCAGTCCGCGGCATTGTATACTGGTATACGTATTGCCGTCACCGTTATAAACGGCGTTGAACACCAGGTGAAGTTTTCCCTGAGAGTCAAACATTCCCTCGACCTCGAGCCAGGGAATATCCAGCGACGAGGGCGTGATATTGGTCAGATTGTGTTTGGTCCACGTTCCGGATGCGCCGGTCGGAGAGTCCGCCCAACGAACGTCGAGCCCGTGCGCCCCGGTCAGGTCCGAGGAGGGCGGCAGGGTCGTGAAAATCGCCACTCGCGAGGAGGTTGGGTCGCAGGCGATGCCGCCGCCGCGGAATCCATTGCCCGAGTCCACAAACACGAGCGCCCACCCGGTGTCGACTCCGGGCATCAAGGTACCGATCTTTCGAAAAACCTTGTTCTCATCAATATAAAAGTAGGAGCGGTCACTGCCGCCGGTGGTCCACAGGTATACAATAGTGTCATTGGCGCCGCTTCCATTAATGTCGAGGCAGGAGTATGGCCAGACGCTCCTGATGTTACCGGGGGCATAATTACCCGACTGGTTGGTGGCGGAATCCATGATGGAACCATCTTCTATGGTGCCGAATTCGCCGGCCATTGAAGCGAGGTCTTTCGATACATGAATAAATGACCCGGAATAGGCGTCCAAGAATGATTGTCCGGAGACGATAGCCCGGCCGTCAGGCAACGCCATCACCTTCGGAAAGGCGCCGCCTTCATTGGAGCCGGGATCGCCCATTATGACCTTACCGCCGGGTATCGGAAAAGTGCCTGCGCCCAGAGGGTCATAGCAACCGTATCCCAGGCGATTGACACCCAATGGGTTATCCCGAAACAAAATCGCGAAATGCACTCCTGCCGGCGCTGGCGTTGCACTGGCGGGCGTAATTGCCACCATGCGGCCGGCATTCACGTTTGAGGGAACATCATTGAATGTCTGTGCGATCAGGGCTCCGCGCGAATCGGTCGTCGGTTGGAGCGCTATTCCTACGGGCGCGTAACCGGCGCGGCCCCCTGAGGTCGATGCCGCTTCTGTCTCGAGAGCCGGCTGCACTTTCATATCAGCCGCTTGTTGAATGTGCGAACACACCCTCTTCGGGCCAGCCAGAGCCGCTACGGTAAGCAACCCCATAGCGACACATGCCTGAACGGTGATTCTCGTGATCATTTTTGTCACTCTTCTCCTCTCGAAGTCCCACATCACTTCGACTCAGACCTGCCGATAAGCAGTACCACATCTCCCAACCGCCTGAAGTGCTTCCTTTCACAAAAGTTACAGGGCCGAATTCGCCGACAGCGATTGGCGCCGGACGCTTCTCTTCTTTATGCTCGGTTCAGTTTTGGGGCGACGATGTCCG
>PQAP01000198.1:4781-10526 GCA_003105265.1 candidate division GN15 bacterium
GTAGCTCACCAGAGCGCTGAGATCCGCAAGGTCGACAATGCCGAGCCCGTTCACGTTGGCGGCATCGACACAGGGAAGGACATACCCGCCTCCGCTGAGATAGCTTACCAGAGCGCTCAGGTCAGACAAGTCCACCACGCCGGTCATATTCACGTTGCCGGTGGCATCGGAGCAACAGGATGGCTGATCGGCACAGTCGTACGCGATCACTTCGACGGCATCGATTGCCGCTTCGATAAGCGACTGCGAGCCCTCATCCTGCGCCACAAACCTCAGACGCGTGCTGCCGGGAGTAGCCGCCGGGATTCGGAAGGCATAAGTGTACCATCCGCCGTCGGCGTGCAGCACCGGTCCGATGGTCTGCCGTCGCGTCCATTCGTTGCCGTCCACGGAAACTTGCACGTCGAAAGTGTCCTCGTGTACGACGTAATACGATTGGTACCTCTCCGGATGATTACTGTACCAGGCAGCGTACGTTACCACTGCGTCCCGGCCCGTGAGCCCGATCGCAGGTGACGTGAGTTCGGTATACCTGCCGATCAGAGAGGACCAGTCGTAGTAGAAGGAGTTTCCCGTGTAGTAGCTCTGCCCGGAGTTGTCAAAATCGAGCAACGGATCATTGACAAACCCACAGGCGGCTGAGAAGCCGCGCTGCCACATGCCCTCGTGGCCGGTAGTCGCCGAACCGGTGACGGACCAGCCCTTGTCGGTTTCAAAGTCATCGCTAAAGACGATCTCGGTACTGCCAGCCGACAGGGCAAAATGGCCGATCGCGGTGTCAACATCGCTCACCATACCACGGGTCGCCTCAACAGCGGTAACATAGTATCGGAGGCACGACCCGCATGGCGTGACGGGAAGTGTGGCTCGAAATGATTGCGGCGATATCGGCGTCAGCGGCACGGAGATCGACGGACTACCGTCGATGGAATAGCGAAGTGTTTCGCTCCCCGGTGTGCGAACGCCTCCCGACACCGGATTTATTGATACCTCAAATGATGTCGTGCGGGACGGCGAGGTTTTCGACGGCACACCTCCCGGGAACTGGAAGGCCAGTGTCGGCGATGGCCAGGCGGTGGCGTTGATGGCATATACTGCAGCCAGCGATGCCCGAGTCATCAACGTCAGGTAATCATAGCTGAGATGGGTGGTGTCGTCATATATCGTGTGATACACGGACGAGAAATTGTACTCCTCGAGATAGGCAATCTCATACCCCGCCTGATAGAACGCCAGATGATCCGCCACTGCCACGTCTTCTTCCAAACAGTAGAGACCAAGGAGCGAATCGGCGAGCGCCACAAACAGGTCCGAAAACCCCGTCTGTTGGCCACGGTGAATCCGCGCCGCACTGAAGTTGTTGATGTCACCAATCATGTCGAGATTGAGCATGCAGACGACCGAATCGCCGCGGGCCCGGGCGCCCCGGGCGTAGCACTTGGCTCCAAACAGGCCTTCTTCCTCGGCGTCGAACAAGGCGAATACGATTGTCATGTCAGTCTCAACGCCGGAGAGGATGCGAGCCATCTCCAGTACTGCCACGGTGCCTGAACCGTTATCATCGGCGCCGCCCGCCGTCTGGCCGTTAATGGGAACCACGAAGCCGGCGTCACGGTGAGCACCTACTATCACATAGTGATTGGGAAATGTGTGACCGAACTTGTACCCGACTACATTGAAGCCCGGGAGAGGACCAGTTCGGAACACGGCCCCGAAGCTGTCGACGGACACGGAGTCGATGCCAAACGAGGCCAGTTTTGCCGCCAGCCAATCACGCGCCTGATTCTCGGTCGCGGTGCCGGTGAACCTTGGATAGAATGTGGCCAGCATTTGCTCATACGCTTCCAGGGAGTCCCGGGAAACGCGACTGATCAACTCCTCCAATGGAATGGACAATCCTCCCAGACGAGCGAGCATATCCTGCGCGGAGTATCGGGATTCCAGATATTCTATTGAAACACGCTCATCGGCGAGCGGGAAGACGGCGGGCTCGGCGTATCCCGATCTCGTCGTACTCTCGGGCATGCGAACGACCGTGATTTCGCCGAGAATTTCGGTCGCCGCCAGAGCCGATGTCGGGCGTGCATGGTCGATCAAAAGGCCGAGTTCTTCTTGTGACGCTGCCGGCATCACCAATTGTGTTTGCAGTCCGGACAACGACAGACGCAAGGCCGATGTCGAATCGGCCAGCACCAGAAAGCCGTCTGACAGTCGCACGACTCCTTCCACGCCGGTGGACCGCAGGCGGGCGGCATCCTGCTTGTTCATCACGATCACTTTGTACAAATCGCCTGCCCACGCTGTATCGAGAAGGCAGAATAGAGCCAATACTAGATAGGTTCTCAGATGCGTCATTGGTTTGCGCTCCGCATTTAGAATGAACTCGTTGGGCGGTTAGATCCGCGGGTCGTACATGGCCCGCAGCCATATATCTATTTGACGGCCAAGCCGTTCCTCTGTGCAATTGTATCTCGCCCATTTGACTGGGCCGAATTTGGATTTGCCCGTCTTTACAGAGCGTGTAATTGGTTTGGCAAAACCGGATAAGATGAGACAACAAAGCGGCCCCGGTATCATCGGAGCCGCCAATTCTATCCTCCAACTATTAGCTCGTCAGGCACAGTTCGGCAGAACGTACCCGCCGCCGGTCAGGTAGCTGACCAGGGCGCTCAGGTCGGAAAGATCGACAATGCCTGCGTTGTTGATATTAGCTTCTGGCACACAAGGCAGCGCATACCCGCCGCCCGTCAGATACGAGACAAGCGCACTCAGATCGCTTAGATCTACAATTCCGGCCATATTGACATTTCCGGTAGTGCCCGTACAACAACCACCTGTGCCGAAATCCTGCCAGAATCCCTGGTTGATTTTGTAGCTTGCCGACGTCGCCAGGCCAACTGCCGTTTGCCCGACCGTGCCACTCACTATGTAGCTGGCCGAGGTGCCGCGACTGCCGCCACCCGAAATGACCTGCCATTTGATCTGCTCGCCAGCAGCCGGCACAGCAGCGCTTGTCGCACCGGGATTCGGTGTTGACGTGGATTTGTCTTGATCAGTAGCGAATACAGGAATGACCAGGAGCGTTATGAGTGCAATACACAGCGATAATCGGTAGATCATGATGGACTCCTTAATATCGTTGTAGTAAAATTAATATACATCAATTAACCAAACTTTCCAAGCGAGTTATTCAATCTGCGGCAGCTCACCGCCGAGTCGAGCCCTCCAGCTGTTGCTGCAATCTCGCCTCCATGAGCTCACGCTGCATCCGTTCCGCTTCGGCCTGTGCCTTGACGGCCCTCATCTCCAGTTCCCGCAGGTCAACCTGATAAAGCGTTTGCTGCCCGCTCGGATCCGCTGGACCGGCAGGTGTGTCAGTGGCGACGGCCTCGGACGTCTCAAACTCGCCGCGCTGTGCCGCGCTTAAGAAGGTGTTGACCGTGCCATAGCTCGTTGGCAGGTAGACCGCCGTGAGCATAGGGTGATAGCAAATCGTGTTGGCCCCGGCGCCGTTGGTTGGATACTCCATGGCTTCGAGGCGAAACGTGTATGATCCTGCGGAAGCTTTGTAATACACTCTCTGCACTGCTATCGGATAGAACAGTGAGCCCGTACTGATGGCGCTGTCGGTGCCGGCCGCCACGTAGTACGGTGCGTCCGTGCCGCCTCCCGAGGTTTCGTCAATCTGGGCATATGCATAGTTCGTGCCACGCGTGCCGCCCATGGAAAAGAAGGCCTTGCCAAAGAGGAGAACATATCCGGCCGTGGGAATTGTGACGGTGACCGTCGCCTGATCCGTCATGGCGATCGTCAAATTAAGTCCGGAGGTAGTGTTGTTCGCCGCTAATCCGGGTTCATTCCACATCTCAGCCGAGGATATCGCGCTATCCGGCAGAACCGCGGCACCATTGCCGACAATGTCCGCGTCCAGTTTGATGGTGCTGCTTCCACCCGCGCTGTACATAGTCAGCGTCGAGCCATCAGCAGACGTACCTCCATTGAAATTCGCTCCGGCGGTACCGTCCTGCTGATTGAGTTGGAGTACGCCGCCGCCGTTCAAGTTGCCGTCCACGTAGCCAACCCCCTGACCCAGATCGTTGTACACGACCAGCGTCCCGTACCTGTCCCCGTACAGGATAGCGCTGTAATTGCCGTCATCCATGAGTCTTACATTGCCTCCGTCTCCAGTGGTGTTGTCGAGCCAGATGTCAATTCCCAGAGCATCGTTGTCGAACTTGAGATCCCCGATCATCGTATCACCTTTCAGTTTGACGTAGTTGTCGCTCACGTACAGCGCGCTGTCGGCGAAGGCGGCGTTTTGCGCATTATAAGCGTACGGGACCGATACCAGCCGAGTACGGGGGCTGATCTCCGGATCGGCGCCGACCGTGATGCCAAGCCAGCGCATGGTGTCCGTCATCAGCGCAGGGGTAAGTGCGGGCTGTGGGGAAGCACCGAGCGATACTGAGAACAGGCCGCCAGTTGTGGTGACGGCAAGCACGCCGCTATTCCATATTTGATTGGCGGGTCCGCTCAATGTCGGATCATTCCAGATGATAAAGCGGAGAGATTTGACGCCGTCGGGCAGGGGAGTGCCGGTAGCATCGGTCAGTCGGCCTTGATAGTTGATCTGCCTTGGAGCAGAAGGGGGAACTGCAGAAACCGGCACATGCAGAACCGGGGCAAGCAGAACGAGAAACGCAAGCAGAGAGCGGTTGGGTTGCATGGTATACCTCGTGTCAAAGAGTCTTATGCTATAAAGTTGCCTGTGGCAAATTCGTGCGGACGATCGGCGTCATAGTAAGCTGACCGATGTGCACAGCGACACAGTCGATAATGGCCGCCGACCGTGAATCCGTCTTGCTTTGACATACGGATGGTTCGCAGTTGATAGATGGCGAGACGGATCTTAACGTAGGCAAAGTAGTCGGTGAGCGGGGTTGGAGCAAGAGATAACTTTATTCGATCCGCTCTATCGCGTCGAGTGATGGACGCGAGGCGCTAGGATTGCCGATCGCCGTTTTGTAACTGCCCGCCCCATAATCAGATGCGGGGAATCGTGAAAATCCTGAAAAAACCTGTAGGTGGCACTTGACAGGTATGGGGCTAAGCCATATACTCGCGCTGCCGATCTTAATTGATTGGTATTCATTGACTGAGCGCCACGGGTTGGGAGGGGCGGTGAACCGGAAGTGGCGGGAAGACAGGAACTCAAGACACCAGGTGATGGTTAAATAAAATGTCTTGACAAGCTTTTGACAGGTTTCTATCTTCCAAGTCTGCCGAGCGGACAAGTCGGCAGATTTTTTGTCGGAAATGGTTCTTTGACAACTAAATAGCCACGCTAAAGACGTGAGACGAATGCGTTTCATGTCGCGGGTCCGCGATTCGAGAGAATCGCAGCGATCTACAATTATTAGTAAATCATGAACACTAACGAACAGCCGGTTCGTGAGCGTCATGGCTCGAAAGTAAGTATTTGAAAATATTTATGGAGAGTTTGATTCTGGCTCAGAACGAACGCTGGCGGCGTGCTTAATACATGCAAGTCGTACGAGAAAGTCCGGCTTCGGTTGGACGAGTAAAGTGGCGAACGGGTGAGTAACACGTGGATAATCTGCCTGTGCATCCGGGATAATCCTTCGAAAGGAGGTCTAATACCGGGTAACATTCCAGGGCGGCATCGCCTGGGAATCATAGACGGGGCAACCTGTCGTGTACAGATGAGTCCGCGCCTCATTAGCT
>PQAP01000199.1 GCA_003105265.1 candidate division GN15 bacterium
CGACTGGACAACCTCATTCCTTTTGTCCTGGCGGACTCGGCAGCCGCAGACACAATTCATCCCGGTGTGGATGGCACGGTGACCGGCCGGGTTGATCTGGCGCTGGCCCAAAGGTATCTGCCGGCCAAACGGAAACCGGAGCTGGGCGGATTCGTAAATCTGAATCTGGCGGTCACCGGCTCGACCGGTGATCTGGTCAATATCCGCCCGCGGGGCACCGTCAGTTTCGACAGCGTCACCTACGCCGATTCACTCCTGCCCGAGCCGATCAAGCGGTTTGACGCCGAGTTGCGCCTGTCGCCGGATACGATTTCGGTTACGCGCATGAATGTGAAGTTCGTGTCCAGCGACGCATCGTTTTTCGGCACGCTGACGAAGCCGTTCCCGTATCTGCTGCCGCTGAAGTCGATCGACCGGAGCAAAATGGCCAAACCGTTCTTCCAGTTCAAACTCGCGTCGAGCCGTTTCGACTGCGACAAGCTGTTCCCCGAAGCGGCTCCCGGCTCCGGCGCCGCCATCGCAAAGAAACCGCTCGATTCGCTGCCGTCGATTATCGTGCCGGATGTCGANGGTCAGGGGACGTTCGAGTTTGACACGCTGATATACGACAAGATCGAGTTCAGCCAGATCAAGGGGAAAGCGAAGATCTATAANCGCAAGATCGACGCTTATGACGTAACCGGCAAGGCCTACACCGGATCGGTCAGCGGCAAGACGACGGTGGATTTGTCGGATTTCAGCAGACCCAAATATGACGGGGCGTTTCAGGCCACCCAGATTGAAGCCAATGATTTNATTACGCGCTTCACGCCGTTTGGCGGGCATCTGTTCGGGAANATGAATTTCTCCGGNCAGTATAACGCCGCCGGTTGGGAACCGGACCAGTTTCTGCAGTCGCTGACNCTCAACGGCGACGGCATAGTGCAGGAGGGAAAGCTGGTAACCTCCGGCGTCCTCTATTCGTCAATCAATGAACTGGCGCAGAAGGTTGGGCAGACGTTCGACAAGGAACAGGCGCTGAAGGCGCTGAAGAGCAAGGTGTCCATCCGCGATGGGAAGATATTCCTTGAAGGGCTGCAGACCATTCTCGGCAATATCGGTGATGTCGATCTGAAGGGATTCTACGGCTTTGACGGCAAAATCGGCTATTCCGGCACGCTGCTTTTGTCCAAAGAGATGTCACAGCAACTGGTCGCGAAGGGCGGACTGGTGGGTGGCCTGGCGGGGGCGTTGTCGGACAAATCGACTCTGCGCGTCAGAGTGCCGATTTCCGTATCGGGGACATCCGCCGAACCGAAATTCGATATCGACATGTCCGGCGCGGGGAAGAATATCCAGCAGAACCTGAATGAGAAGGCGAACGACCTCTTGAAAGGGATTCTGAAGAAGTAGTGTCTCCCCTGATTCAGTCATTGGTGGGCGTCGGGAAGGCCGCGCACCTTCGTGCAGGTGTCGGGCGGGGACGACCATGACGTGGCTTGTTGATCAGTTCACGATACTCGGCAATGTATTCTATTATCTTATTCAGACCGTTCACTGGACAATTCTCATTAGCGTGCTGGCGTATCTCATCGCGCTGATATTCGGGCTCGTATTCGGAATCCTGCGGTTGTCACTAAGTCGTCCGGTGCGATGGCTGGCGAGCGCCTACGTAAATGTCATCCGCGGGGTGCCGCTGCTCGTGCTGATCTTCTTCATTTATTTCGGTCTCGGCAAGATTGTCAATCTCGACCGGTTCGTCGCCGGCGTGCTGGCCGTCGGGATCTGCTACGGTGCTTATCTGGCCGAAATATTCCGCTCCGGCATTCAGGCGATCGATTACGGCCAGCACGAGGCGGCCATGTCGCTCGGCATGACCCGCTGGCAGACGATGCGCCATATCATTCTGCCGCAGTCGGTGCGCATAGTCGTGCCGCCTGCGGCCAACGAGTTTATCGCCTGCCTGAAGGACTCATCGCTCGTCTCGATCATCGGCCTGCGCGAATTGACGCGGGCGGGACGAGAGTATTCATCGCAGTATTTTCTCGATTTTCAAACGTGGTTGGTGGTTGGGATCATCTACCTGATACTCACTCTCACGCTCACTCAATTGGTCAAGGTCATCGAGCGCCGTGTGGCCGTTCACGGCTATGGAGTGGAAAAGAAGTGATTATCGAAATGAACGATGTGGTGTGCCGGTTCGGGGTGCTGGCGGCTCTGGATCATCTCTCCCTGACCGTTGAGAAGGGGGAGGTGGTGTGCATTATCGGGCCATCGGGTTCGGGCAAATCGACGCTGCTCCGCTGTCTGAATGCGCTCGAAGACATTCAGGAGGGCTCGATCGAAATCGAAGGGCTGCGGCTGGATCGGCAGCACAAGGACATCCACAAGATTCGGCTCGACGTCGGCATGGTGTTTCAGCAATTTAACCTGTTTCCGCATTTGAACGCCCTGGACAATGTCAATCTGGCGCAGATAGTGGTGCGCGGACGCACCAGGTACGAGGCCACGGTGATTTCGAAAGAGCTTCTTGGCAAGGTCGGATTGACCGACAAGATCGATTCATACCCGAGCCAATTGTCGGGCGGACAGAAGCAGCGCGTGGCGATTGCCAGAGCGCTGGCCATGAATCCCAAAGTGATGCTATTCGACGAGGCCACCTCGGCGCTCGACCCTGAGATGATCGGCGAGGTGCTCGAAGTGATGAAACAACTGGCGCGCGAGGGGATGACGATGCTGGTAGTGACGCACGAGATCGGGTTCGCGAGAGAAGTGGCGCACCGGATTCTGTTTCTTGAAAATGGCCGGATAGTGGAGGAAGGGCCACCTCAGGAATTGCTGACGTCGCCAAAGAACCAGCGAACAAGGGAATTCCTGGCGAAAGTGCTGTAGCGATATGTTCAGGTATCTCTTGCCGATAGCGGCGGCGCTGATCGCGTGCAGCTGCGGGACTCCCAGAAACGCGACCATAGCCCTTGCCGAAAGCGACAGCAGTGCGCCGCAACCGGTCTTTACGAACTATCATGTGACGGCCGTGGCCAGACCGGAGTCGCTGCTGGTGCGGGCGGATGTCGATATCGACTTTCAGAACATTTCCTCGGATACCCTGCGCGCAGTTTGGATCGTTCAGCCGCTAAATAATCGGCATGACAATCGAGCGGCCGGTCAGTCAAGCCATATCGACAGCGTGCTCATAGACGAAGCTCCGGTGTCGTCCCTGCTCATCACCGGAAACGATTCGCTCATTCGAATACCGCTCCCGGCCTCACTGAACCAGGGAGAGCGGGTGGCAGTGAGCTTGAAAGTCACCGCAAGGATGGCCGAGTCCAGTAGGTCTCTCTCGGATGAATCGGCGTGCGTGTGTTTCTCGGACTGGCTGCCAAAAGTTGTCGCGCGGCCAAAGGGGCCGGGCGAGTCCGGGGAATGGCTGGCGGAACCGGCCGACTACGATGTCGACATCACGGTGGACAGTGGGCTGCTTGTCGTCGCGCCCGGCGACCTGCTGAATGACAAACAATTGTTCGGCATGGTGCCGAACGCCGATTCGATATTTATCGACGTCCTTCACAAACCGTATGCATCTGACGGCTACACATTCTCGCGGTTGCCTTCAGATAACGGCGAGGATACATACGTCTGGCGGCTCCGGTACGCGCAATCGTTCGATTTTCTGGTTCTAAGGAATTACCTGCTGGATCGCGCGCGCAAGGGCCGACTGCTCATTGAATCGTATTATCCCCGGGCGCAGGCAGAAATCTGGCAGCGTCGCGTGGCGGCTAAAGGATTGAAGTACTTCAAAGCGTCATTTTCCCCAACAAGCGCCGAGCAAGCTCGACCCTTGAAGCTGGTCGTGGCCGGCAACCGATCGGGGTGGTTTACTCGGGATATTCAACTGGTTGCTGCCGGCTCGAAGAAGCTGAAATTGATCTCGCCGAAACCAGGGCATTGACCAAGGGTGGCATGGCGAGCGAGAAGAACCATCGCTTGAGATGGTGCCGTCAATATATTGTACGCCAATGGGTTGGCGTCGCCATGAATCGGAGCGTGCCGCTCGGCTGCAGGCATGGCGGCCTTTCAGAGTGGCCATCTGTGTATACCGGGCGATCCCGACTGCACGCCGAATGCGCATAGTGGAGTTGGTAGACCCTCCCACCGTTCAGGCCTTACGGTCATATTCCGATATCAATTAATGAAATAAACATGGGGTCGGATTGCCCGGTATTGCGGTGAATCGGCATCGCGGTGGTCAGCCGCATATGGGCGCTACGGCAAAACTTTTTTACGCGGGATTGGTTGCAATGACCGGAGTAAATGTAGCGTGTGACCGGCAGGCAAAACGCTGTGCCGTCTGCAAGATTGATCTCAAAGGCCGGTTTGTGTATGTCGATGACGCCACCGAGAATTTGACCGGCTACACCAAGGAAGAACTATTCGGCAAGTCGTTTCTGGACTTCGTCACCGAAGCGGGTCACCCGCTGGTCGGTCACGTCCTGTATCACCGCAACCACTACGAAACGTTCTTCGACAGTGTCCGCCTTGAGATCATCGACCGCAACAAGAACGCGCGCGCGGCCTCGGTGATTTTCTCGCTCAACTTCATCGCAGGCAACCCGGTCAATTTCCAGGTGATCATCGATATCGACACCAGGGAGGAGGTCGAAGCCGCCGGCGCCGCACCCGACTACACGCTGCGCGATTTCCTGCACGAACTGCTGGTGCTGCCGAAAGAGAAATTCGGAGACGAGGCCCCCACCATTTTCTCCGAGTTCTTCTGCGATCATCGGCCGATCGTCTATGCGTGCCGCCGGAATCAGACCGAACTGGAACTGGTCTCCGCCACCACGTCCGCCAAGGCAACCGGTCAGCCGACGACCGACAGTGCCGAACCGACCGCGCTGATGCTGCAGGTAGCGGCCAGCGGCGAAGAGTACTGCTGCGATGACAGCACGTGCATACAGCATGCTATTGAAACGCTCGGTTTTGCCCCGCACGAATTCATTGCTCGTATGCAGATAGACAGCAAGCACACCTATGTCGTGCGGCTGCTGTTTGATGAAAAGGCCGATGCCGCCGAGTTGCAGCGCGGTATCAGCGAAGCCCGCCAGGCCGTACAGGTGATCGAGCGGCTCGGCGCGAGCGCCCTTGCCGGTCACGGCGGCGCACCGGAGTCGCAACCGAACCGTGACTCCGAGCGAAAAGCCCTCGGAAGAGGTATGCTGCAGGACGCGCAACTGGCTCTGACCGGCGTCATGCAGCTGCTGAACCGTCTGGAAAAGAATCTACGCGACTGAGATCGCGCCTGTAGTGAAGTAATCACATTATGAGTACCGGGCTGCGCATACTGCTGGTGGAGCCGGACCTGACTCTTGCCGCGCAAATGGCGCGCTCCATCGAGGACCGTCTGGCTGGAGCGAACGTAGAAGTCATTCCTCATTCCCGCCAGGCGCTTGATATCCTGCAGAATCTTCGTTTCGACTGCGTGGTCGTGGATCAGCAGCCGGACGGACTGGACGGGCTCAAGTTTCTGGAACTGCTGCGACAGCTGGATGTCGATATGCCGGTCATCATGGTGGCCAACCAGATGTCGGAGCAGGCGGCCTCGGAAGCGATCAATTTTGGCGCCGCCGAGTACGTGGTCAAGGAGGGGTCCTACTACCTGATCCTGCCGCGCCTCATCGCTGAAGCCATTCGGCGGCACTTTCTGATACGCCGCAATCGTGAACTGGAGGAACGACTCCGCGCCAGCGAGAATCTCAGCGCCATGACGATGGCGGCCGCGACGCTGGCCCATGAGATCTGCAATCCGCTCACCACGATCATTGGCGTGTCCGAACTGCTTTCTTCCGACGGCACACTGCAGCACACGCCGACCGCCCGACGGAAGCTTAAGCTCATTGCCAGCTCCGCCAAACGGATCAGAAAATCGGTCTCGCAGCTGTCCCGAATGTCAAATCCAAGCATTCGCCACACGGAAGCCGGGCCGCTTGTGTGCGCCGATTTCGCTATATCCTCAAAGAAGACAACCGCTTAACCCCATTTTCCGACAATTGCGGTTGACAATTCCCCGTCACCATCTATTTTGGTGCCTTGTTTCGACGAGGATCCATGACCATGAATTCAATGACTGGCTTTGGTCGCAGTGAGCTGGCGACCCGATTAGGCACGCTGACGGTGGAGATATCCAGCGTCAACAACCGGTTTCTGGAAGTGTCGATGCGCCTGCCCCGCTATCTGGCCGCGCTGGAGCCGCGTGTCAGGGAACTGGTGGACTCGGTGCTCGATCGCGGCCAGATTAATGTTTTCGCGTCTCTGGATGACTCCTCGGCGCTCCCGGCCAACTCGGTCATCGACAGCAAGCTGGCAGCCGCGTACGCGCGGCAGCTTCGCGCGCTGCAGAAATCGTTGAAGCTGGCCGGCGAGGTGACCATTTCGGATTTGACGGCGCTTCCGGATGTCGCGAGAATCGACCGCGAGACGGTTGATCTCGAGGCAGTGTGGAAAGTCCTCAAGCAGNGACTGGATAAGGCACTGAAGCAGTTAGTGGAGCACCGGGTCAAGGAAGGGCTGTCGATGGCCGCCGACATGAAGAAGCGGCTTGCCAAATTGAGCCAGGTGATTGGGGAAATAGAAAAGCAGTCGCAGTCGGCGGTCAGCGCTTATCGCCAGCGGCTGACCGAGCGCGTAAATGAACTGCTCGGCGACGTGAGTCGGGAGAATTTGCGGCTCGAAGAAGAGATCGCGCTGATGGCGGAGCGCACGGATATCACCGAGGAATGCACACGCTTCCGCAGCCATATCGACCTGTACCGCGCGACCATGCAACAGAAGGAACCGGCCGGCAAGCGCCTGAATTTTATTCTGCAGGAGATGAACCGGGAGGGGAATACGATCGGATCGAAATGCTCCGAGTTTGCCATTTCGTCGCTGGCTATTACGCTAAAGGAAGAAGTCGAGAAGCTGCGCGAACTGGTTCAGAATGTCGAGTAGGGCGGGAGAGAAGTCTACCATGCGGGCAAAACATCCGGGCTCAGTCGTCATTATTTCGTCTCCATCGGGAGGCGGCAAGACTTCCATCTGCCGCCGGCTTTTGTCGCGGGCGCGGCGAAGGCACGGCTGGACCTTTTCGGTGTCATACACCACGCGTCGGACACGGGTGGGGGAACGCAACGGCCGGGAGTATTTCTTTGTAAGCGATGAAAAGTTCGAGCAGTTGGCCCGATCCGGATTCTTTGCCGAACATTTCCACGTGCATACGCATCGTTACGGCACACCGCGGCGGCCGCTGGAGCAGGTGCTGCGGAACGGCGGCGTGATGATTCTGGATGTCGACGTCCAAGGCGCGTTCAAGCTTCGCAAGGAATATCCGGACGCCGTGACGATATTCATTTTGCCGCCGTCGGTCCGGGAGCTTCGACGCCGTTTGCGCCAGCGCGGCACCGAAACGGTGGAGCAGCTGGCGATCCGGTTCGAGAACGCCCGGCGGGAAATGAAGCTGTACCGGAAATTCGAATATGTCGTTGTCAACCAGGCGCTTGATCTGGCTGTACAACAGGTGCTGGCGATCATCGGGGCGCACGGGTGCCGGGTCGACAAAGTGGACAAGGAACAAATGCAAACGATAACAGGTTAAGGGACAAGCTTATGAAAGAAGGACGCATGAAACCGATCAATGTCGAGGCGGTGGATCGGGTGACCAGCAACCGCTATGAGGCAGTCATTGTGGCGGCGCAGCACGCCCGGCACCTCAATGCGATCAGGATTGCCAAGCTCAAACGGCTCGGCGAATCCGAAACCGGCCTCGATATCGAATCCCGCAAGATTACCGCGGTATCCATTCGTGACCTGGTGGAGGGTAAAGTTAAATTCCAGCGTACCGATAGCAATTGAGAAAACGTACACGCACTACAACTGACGGGATCATGGGATGGCAAGACACTTACTGGTTGTAGAATCGCCGGCCAAATCGCGCACTCTGAGCCGTTTCCTCGGCAAGGAGTTCACGATCGCCTCGACGATCGGCCACATCATAGATCTGCCCAAATCGAAACTGGGTGTCGACATCGAGAACGACTTTGCCCCCGACTATCACGTCATCAAGGGAAAAGAGAAAGTCATCAGCGAGCTGAAGCAGGCCGCCAAGAAGGCGGACCTGGTGTTTCTCGCTCCCGACCCGGATCGCGAAGGCGAGGCGATTGCCTGGCATGTCGCCAACGAACTGAAAGCCACCAAGACCAAATGTGTCCGCGTGACTTTCAATGAGATCACCCGCTCGGCGGTGACCGAGGCCATCAAGCATCCGCGGTCGATCGACCTCAATCTCGTCAACGCCCAGCAGGCCCGGCGCGTGCTCGACCGGCTGGTAGGATACAAAGTATCGCCATTCCTCTGGAAGACGGTGGCGCGCAACCTCTCGGCGGGGCGGGTGCAGTCGGTCGCGCTGCGGCTTGTCTGCGAGCGCGAGGAAGAGATAAAGAGTTTCGTCGCGCAGGAATACTGGCAGATTGCCGCTCTTCTTCAGACCCTCACGGGCAAGAAGGAACAATTCACCGCCCAGCTATATAAAGTGGATGGCCAGACGGTAGCCAAGGCCGGTGAAAACGGCAGCGGTAACGGCAATGGCAACGGCAACAAGATGATCATCGCCTCGCAAGCCGAAGCCGACCAGATCACGGCGGAGATGAAGCAGCAAAGCTACGAAGTGTCGGAGATCAAGGATTCCGAGCGCGTCCGCCGTCCGGCCGCGCCGTTCATCACCTCCACGCTTCAGCAGGAAGCCGCCAAGGCCTACGGCATGTCGCCCAAGCAGACGATGGCGATTGCGCAGGGATTGTACGAGGGGATCGAGATCGGCCAGGAAGGTCCCACCGGCCTGATCACGTACATGCGTACGGATTCGACGCGCATTTCCGGCGAGGCGCTCGCCACGGTGCGCGAATACATAAAGAAGGAGTACGGCGCCGAATACCTTCCGGACAAACCGAACTTCTACGGCAAGAGCAAGGAATCACAGGACGCCCACGAAGCGATCCGTCCGACCTATCTCAATCTGCCGCCCGACAGGATTCGCAAGCATCTCACCGCACCGCAGTTCAAGCTGTACAGCTTGATCTGGAATCGCTTCGTCGCCTGCCAGATGCCGCCGGCGGAATACGATGTCCGGACGGTTGATATTGTCGGCGGAAAGTTCACGCTCAGGGCTTCCGCTCAGAAACTCCGATTCGACGGCTTTCTCAAAATCTACCACGAAGAGAAGGAACCGGACGAAAACGGCAACGGCGAAAACGGCAACAAGCTTCCGGATCTGAAGGCAAACGAATCGCTGAAGCTTCTGGAGATCACCCCGAGCCAGTCGTTCACCCGGCCGCCGGCGCGATATTCCGAAGCCATGCTGGTGAAGCGGCTCGAACAGGATGGTATCGGCCGGCCGTCGACCTACGCCAGCATCATTTCGGTGATCAAAGAACGCAAGTATGTGGAACTGAAAGAGCGCAAGCTCTCACCGACCGACCTCGGCACTGCGGTCAACAAGATATTGCTCGAGCATTTCCCCGACCTGTTCGATGTTACGTTTACTGCCAACATGGAGAAGGAACTGGACGGCGTGGANGAGGGAACCGACGACTGGGTCAAGGTGGTCGGCGATTTCTACAGGCCGTTCATCAAGGANCTCAAAGGGCTCGACAAGAAGACCAAGGACATCAAGGAATCGCTGACCGAAGTCACCGATTTCAGTTGTGACAAGTGCGGCTCACCGATGGTTATCAAGTGGGGTCGCAACGGCCGGTTCCTGGCGTGCTCTGCTTACCCCGAATGCAAGACGACCCGCCCGCTGCCGGAAGAAGAGGCGCAGAACAAGACCGATGAAAAGTGCGAGAAGTGCGGGCGGCCGATGGTGGTCAAGTCCGGACGGTTCGGGCGATTCCTGGCCTGTTCCGGTTATCCGGAATGCAAGAACACCAAGGCGCTGACGCTGGGGATTCCGTGCCCGAAGCCGGGCTGCAAAGGGCAAATTGTCGAGAAGCAGACTAAGGGTAAACGGCTCTTTTACGGTTGCTCCAAATATCCGAAGTGCGATTTTGCCAGCTGGGATAAACCGGTGAAGCAAGCGTGCCCGGTTTGCCAGAATCCGTACATGGTCCAGAAGACCTCCAAGGTCAAGGGAAACTATGCCAAGTGCCCGGAGTGCGGGCACGAAGTCAGGGAAGAGTCCCACGAGGAAAAGCCGGTCGCCTGATCGGCGCAAGATTCACCGCCGTGATCAGCCCGATCACGGCGGCTTTCTTTTCCATGTCGCCCGACCTAAATAATTGATTCCGCCCCGCATTCCGGCTATGTTCACCGCATGCTGCAAAGGCAACTCGAGAAATACCTGAGCCACCTGGTTCAGGCCAAGCATCGATCGCAGAAAACGGTTGAGGCGTACCGCCGCGACCTGGGCCCGTGGGTGGCCTATCTTGAAAAGCAACACGCGGCGCAGCCGGACGCTCCGCATAACGATCCGATTTACCTGAGAAGCTACCTGAGGCAGCGATCAGCGCA
>PQAP01000200.1 GCA_003105265.1 candidate division GN15 bacterium
TCGAACTTCTTCTTCCGGCTGTCTTTCGTATCGGTCTGCGTGGTAATTCCCCCCGGGCGTTTCACTACATTGCGCATTTGAAAGAATTCGCAGAAGTTGTTCTTCTCTTTATCCACGAAATTGTGATCGATATTCTCTTTGCACTGGAAGCGTCGCGTCGGATCAAAATGGCGGCACCCGCGACAGCAGCGCAAATCGGCCATGCAGTTGGGGCAGGCATCAGAGCGGGTCACACCGCCGGTGATGCCGGTCGGCTTGCCGCAGTTCCAACAGAGGAGTCCATCAGTAGGCATATCGTCATCCTTCTATACAGACGTGCAACAAACCAATAATACATTTGCTCCGATGATTTGTAAAGCGGGGGAAATGATTGTCGCTCAGGCGGGTTTCGCGCTGGACGCTTATGAGAGCCGTATTCTTCGCCCCTCGATAACTATCACCCCTTCCTTCCGCAAACCCTCAGCCGCTTTCAGGACGTCGTCCACTGTCCGGTGTTGCGTCGATGCAACCGACTGGATCGTGATGCTCTCCCGCATCGTCAACTGCCGGACTATTTCCCCGCGAATCTGGCGAAGTGATCCCTCGAATTTCGATTGCCTGCCACCGGACCGAATCCCCTCAATTCGTCGCGGCAACACCAACCGGCTGTAATCCATCAGTGCGTTGTGCCAGTCGCGCGAGCGGCGTTTCGGCAGCAACTTTTCGGCAAGCGCTTCCATTCGAGACGTCGGAGTCGTACCCGGGAGGTTGAACTCGTGAAGCAGCACGCGACGGATATTGGTGTCGATAGTCGCGATCGGCTCGTTGAAGGCAAAGATCAGAATCGCCCGCGCAGTATATCTCCCGATGCCGGGAAGTTTTTGAAGTTCCGGAAGTGTGCGCGGCATCGCACCGTCGTATTCGTGAACGATAGATCTTGCCATCCGCCCGAGATACAGCGCCCGTCGGTTATAGCCCAATCCGGACCACTGCGCCAACAACTCTCGATTTGTAGCTTTTGAGAGCGCCTGCCAATTCGGCCACCGCGTAATCCACGCCGCATATTTGAGCAGCACCCGTTCCACCTGCGTCTGCTGCAACATCAATTCCGCAACCGTTATTCGGTACGGATCGGTGGTCCTGCGCCAGGGGAGATCACGACCATGCTTCTCATAGAATAGAAACAATTTGCGCCGGAAGAGCAGATATCGCTGTGGTGTTTGAGCGGTCATGAGTCTTTGCGGGAGAACCGCATCAATCGCCGGCAGGAGAATGCTGATAATGCCACGCTGAAGCCATCGCGAGCAGCAACGCCAGGATATGTCCTTCCTGCGACCAGGTCCAGACCCGCATGAAGAAGAGCGACATGGCAAAGACAATGATCGCGATAGTGATCGCCATGGATACCTGTGTATCCGCAACGTTCATTTTCGCGCGGTAAAAACGTGCGACCGTCTTCAGACCCGCCCACGGGATCGAGAGCAGCGCGATCACCCCCACCAGCCCTGTCTCGGCCAGATAGTGCAGCACCACGTTGTGGGCCGAAATTCCTCGGATATAATACCAGACCGGTACCATTCGCATCTCCGGCACAATCCGGTCCACCAGGTCGAAATTGCCGATGCCGATTCCGACGATGGGACTGGTCAGCCACGCTTTCAGCGCTGCGGTCCAGAGCACCAGCCGCAGTTCGATCGTTCCCACCGGTCTTCGCACCGACTCGGCTGCCTCGCCGACCCGCGTCAGGAAGAGGCCGAAGAATGAGGTCGATGAGGCCGCGACCACCACCGCGACTGCCGTTCCCGCTGCTGCCAGAGGAAAAATCGCCGCGGCGAAATTGACATTCTGCTCGCGCCGGGTCTTTCGCCACGCCAGCACAAGCAAACAGGCGGCTCCGAGTGACCCGGCCAATAATGGCCCGCGCGAGCCGGACGCAAAAATAGCCAGAGCGATTGCCGCCGCGATTAATCCATACCGGAACCGTTCGCCCCGGTCTCGCGCCCAGATGAAGAAGGCGAGCGCCATCGGCAGGGCCGTCATTGCATACGTCTCAAACGCGAGGTCGGAAATACCGAATACGCGTATCGCGCCGCGGTAGTACAGGAAGATCCCGATATTGATCAGCGACAGCACAAAGACAATGCCGATATACAGGAGCACGATTCGCCGCACGCCGAGCTTGAGCGTCATGATAAANGCCGCTCTAAAGGACACCAGAATNACCAGNATGCGAATCGACGGTACTATCGTTTCCGCNCCGCGGTANGCGAAGAGNGCGGACAACCATGTCGCCAGCGCCAGGGCNGCNAGCGGCAGATCGAACGGTGTGCGGCGGAANGTGTGACTCCCCTGAAGCAGCGTCTCAAGTATCAGTCCCAATGCCAGCACCACCAGCAGCAGGTCGAACGGCCAGAGCACAAAGCCCGCTTCCTGGATCGGGAGGTAGATCGGCACCGCGAGCACGAACAGGTAGAAAGCGACTCTCGGCGCCGTCAGCAGCCACAAAAACGCCGGCAGCGCAATAACTGCTGCGATCCCGATAGTGCGCCCCATCGCGACCGCCAGTGCCAGCGTGGCGACCCAGAGGCCGACCGATGCGAACAGGGCGCGTCGAAGGTCATACGCGGGCAAGGTGTTGCTTAATGCGGTCGTCATGGGCATCATCTCGGCGTCACCATGATACCGCCAATTGCGTCATGGGTCAACCATCCGTCGTGCAGGCGGTGCTCCAGCCGCACCCGGTTACAACAATTCGCTTGACACAACTCCTTGCCGGTACGTATTTTATAGATGCGGCTAAGGATGGCCTGCCTCACACCTCACCGCCCTCACATATTGCAGAACTATGGGTTCGAACATAGCCACTTTTTTATAACTCAAACCAAGGAGTTGTGTTATGCGCAAAACTATTGCCTGGGCTGCCATCGTGCTTATGCTCGTGGTCAGCTTGCAGCAGCCGGTCGTTTCGCGAACGACCCCCTATACCCCGGACGAAATCTATGGTCCGAATCCCGATCACCCCTGGGGCGGCGATCAGAACAGCAGCAGACAGGGCTCCAAGCCCGCGACCGCCATCGTCACCGGCATCCCAATCATCGATCTTACGCACGGATGGTTCCTGCGGTGGATGAACCACAACGTGATCTGGTCGAAACCGCCGATCGTGGTCACCCCACGTCCCGACAACCCGAACCAGCCGCCAACGAACGGCACCACGAGAACCTCCAATCCCGCTAACTGAGGCGACCGCTCTATGAAGAATGATAACATAGACAATCGGGGCTTCTGCGACTCGATTGCGCACTTCATGGCGACGCTTCGCGACAAGCGGGACTTCACCGCCATCGTCAGGCAGTACGAGGCCAATCGTACGCTGCTTGAGGAGGCGGGTGGAGGTTCCGCCGGCGCGGTCGTGCACCTGGCGGCGCAGGCGTATGCATCGCTGCATCAGAATGCAGCGGCGCTGCGCACCGCGCGTCTCGCGCACACCATGGCGGCTGCCGAAGGCGATACCACCCTGCTGGCTGAGATCTTTCTCACGCTCGGCGGTATTCTGCGCGATTTGGGAGAATTCAAAGGAGCCGAAAAGGCATTCCGCGATGCGGAATCCATCTTCCGGCGCAACGACTGTTCCGAAGGACAGAGTCGCGCCCTCAACCATCTCGGCGGACTCTTCTTCCGCCAGAAAGACTATCGCAATGCGCTTGGCTGTCTGATGGATGCGGTGGAAATCGCCCGCACGCTCGGCGACAAGAAGAAACTCGCATTCATGATGGGCAACATCGGCCGTATCCACGCCTTCACCGGCGACCTGGCTCAGGCCGAAAAGCATTTGAATCTCAATGTCGAACTCTCGTCCGAACTGGGCGACCAACTCGAAACCGCCCGCGCCTATCTCTCGCTCGGCTACCTGTATATTCAGCAGGCCGAGTACGCGAAGGCCGAGGACGCGCTGGATCACGCCTATCCGCTGATCGTCGCCGAACAGTCCCGCCGNGACGAAGTCATCTATCTNACCTATCGCGGCGAACTGCAGTATCGTTCGGGTCGCTACCCCGATTCCGAACGGTCGCTCAATCGCGCGCTNGCGCTGGCCGAGAAGATCGCGTCCGGAAGTACCCTGGCCGCGCGCGTGATGCGGCATCTGGCGGAACTGACCGTCCGCACCCAGCAGTACCGTCAGGCGCAGCGCTTCGCTGCCAAGGCGCTCGCGATTTACGGCAAGGCCGAGGACAAAGTCGAAATCGGCGCGCTGATGAAACTCAACGGCCAGATAGCCGAGGCCACCGGGCAGAACGCCCGGGCGGTCGAGGCGTACACATCGGCGATCACGACTCTGTCCGAAGCCGATGTTCGGTGGGAGAAGGCCGATGCGCTCAAGGCGGCGGCGTCATCGAAGCTGTTTTCAAACCGTGAACGGATGACTTTCCTGTTCCGCGCCGAGGAACTGTATGTGGCCAGCAAGATCACCACTCTGCGCGATGAAGTCAGCCGCATGATTCAGGGGCTCGACAGCGCGGTCGGCGAATCTCAGCCGGCCGTGGCTGCCGCGGCCGCGAAGTGCGACTACTTGACTGTCAACCCGACGATCCGGCAGTTCCTGTCGCAGCTTCCGGTACTCGGACGCTCCGATCTGGCGATTCTGCTCACCGGCGAAACCGGTGTGGGTAAAGATCAGTTGGCGCGTTACTATCATTCGATAGTCCGTCCGTCCGGACCCTTTGTCGCGATCAACTGTGCCTCGCTGCCGGAGACCTTGCTTGAATCCGAGTTATTCGGTTACCTCAAAGGCGCTTTTACCGGCGCCGACAGCAACAAACCCGGTCTGCTCGTCTCCGCCAACGGTGGGGTGCTGATGCTCGATGAAATCGGCGACATGCCGCTCGCGCTGCAGGCGAAACTGCTTCGCGTGATCGAGCGCCGCGCAGTCGTCCCGCTCGGCGGCACCTCGGAAGTGCCGATCGACATCAAACTGGTTGCGGCCACCAATCGCGATCTTGAGAAGATGGTCGTGAACGGCACGTTCCGCCGTGACCTGTACTACCGTCTGAGCGGAATTACGTTCCACATCCCGGCGCTTCGCGAGCGCAAGGAAGACATCGCGCTATTGTTGCATCACTACATGACCGAACGCGGTCTTCTCGACAACGGCGCGAAACTCCCGGCCGAACTGGTGCACCAGTTTGTCGAGTACGACTGGCCCGGCAACGTTCGCGAACTCGTGAACAAAGTGAAGCGGCTGGAGATCATGGCGCAAATGGTAGTGGAGGGAGACCTGGTCGAACTGGCCCGCTCTGTTTTCGCCGGCGACAAATTGTCGGCCGGCAAAACCGGCGGCACGCTGTTCAACCGGGTGATCGAGTTTGAGCGAATGCTCATTCTCGAAGCGTTAATGGCCGCACACGGCAATAAGTGCGAGGCGGCTCGCCTGCTCGGTGTGCACGAGGCCACGGTGCGAACAAAACTGAAACGGTACGGCATTACTTTACCGTACGGTGCTCCCAATTGATGAATATGTCTGCGGGGCATCGAAATCACTGCGAGCCCTCGTCACCGACGAGGGCATCGCAGCGTGTCCACATGTCGCGGAAGCGAGACGCGGACTCGTGAACTGACACGAAATCTCTATTCACTCCTTGGTGGCGGTAAGCGTTTGTAGATCAAGCGCTTACCGCTTTTCATTGCGCCGCGCTCGTATGTTCATACGAATCGCTCTCCGGGCTACCCATTTTCGTGGTTGGCTGCCAATCTGATAATTGGTTGTCGGACAAGGTATTACATGGTCAATCCTGCGGCAGTGTGACTGCGGCACAGCCGTTGCTATTTCTGATAGCGTCATTTTACTCCTGTGCGCTGTGTTGGTGCTAGGAAGGTCCTCTTTTCTTTGGTGTATCGAGGTCGCCCGTACTCGAGGGGAGTGCGGGCGATTAAATTT
>PQAP01000201.1 GCA_003105265.1 candidate division GN15 bacterium
TCGAAATCGGAGGTGAGCCGGCCGAACGCCATGAGGGTGGCGACGAGGACCGACATGGGGATCGACAGCGCCAGCATCCAGGCCAGATTGAGGCCAATCAATTCGAGCACGACCCAGATCGAGAGGTTCTTGTCAATGACGTGGTCGATGATTTTGGGGACGTAGTCGATGATCAGCAGGAAGGTGATGGTAAAGAAGGCGAAGAAGAACGGGGGGATGTGTTCTTTGAGGATGTAGCGCTGCAGAATCTTCATAATCGCCTGCCAATATACGAGTTATACACGCGAGGGGGAAGGGTTTGTTGGGAAAGGGGAATCGGCTCGTTACGTCAGGTCTTGCGCCGCGAAGCGGCTTGTGACCTGACGTCGTCGCCCTGAGCGAAGTCGAAGGGCCTGTCATTCCCGCCCCCTCATTGTCTGTCCCGCGAAGGCGGAAATCCAGACTTGAGTAGTAGATCGAAACCACCAGCGGTTTCGACAAGAGTGCGCCCCGTGCGACTGAACTGGGCGCCAATGGCTGTTCAAGCCTTGACAGGTTACGGCGTCTGTACGACATTTCGATGAAACAATTTTCGCCGGAAGTGAATTAACTGACCGTAGTTGTCAGTCCATGGTGCAATGTATGGGGCGTGCAGCAATCTCAGAATTTCGATCACTCGATGAATTGATCTATCTGAGTCGATCACAAGGGAGAATCATGCTTCTACGCCTACCTCAAAGTTCTCCGAGAGAGCGTTTTAGCAACTCGTATACTTTGAGTCAGTCGGCGCGAGGAAGTCGCCTCACTCTAGCAATTACGTTAAGCACGGTTTCGTTAGGCGTCTCAATGTTCGACCGTCCCTGATTGCAGGCTGAACATGTTGCACGGAGATTGTCCTCATTTCCCAATCAAGCTTTCCCGACCCACTTATCCGAAGATGCAAATCCGACAGAAGAAATCTGAACCAGTTACGCAAGAGCCCGGTATCTCCTGCATATCACATTTGTCAGTGTTCGTACACATGATCGTAATGCCATGTGAGATACTCAGCTTTTGGCGCAAACCTTTTGGGCATACGCACCTGCTCGCCATTGAAACTCGCTAGGGCGATCTCGGCAAACGCACATCGGGAACGAAGTGCGGTCCTCGAGATTGCGATTCTGAGCGCGCTGTCGATACCCAAAAGCCCGCGATCGAACGCCCTATCATGCAGTGAACACATGCACAAACCATTTCTTGGATCTGCCCGTGTTTCTTCGCGAACTGACCAAGGGATGATATGGCTCGCCACCAATAAAGCCGCAATATTCAATCGGCGGACACAACAGCTGACTTCATAGCTTGCCAGCACAGATCTCCGGAAGAACGTCTGATGCAACCTCGTCTCCACTTCGCGGGCTGCTGCCGACGGACCAGATGGTAGTGACAAATTCATACTTAGGTCCCCGTGCTCTTCTTGGGCCACAAGAGATACCGCATTCGCACGCTGTAGTATCGATTCACTATCTGCAACGAGTCTGTCCCAATTCCCCGAGTATTTGTCCCATATCTCCTTATCCACTTTGCTGACATGCGCAAGTCCGGAAATGCCTCGTTTCGCGAGACCCGGGTCGAAGGCGCCAAAGTTGCCGAGCTTCCTAGCGACCGAGCTTGGTGTCCTTTTCAATATCATCGCAAGCGAAATCACATCCTTGTTGTTCGCCTTTGTTTTGGAGAAAGGAATCTGACAGTACAGATAGAGTGCTAGCACTAGTTCATCGCGGGACCACAATGAACCGTATTTGTCGGACGTCGTCTTCATTATTCTCTACTCCGAGTAAGGCACCACGATTACACAACGCCCACGCAAATCGGAAACCGGTCTGTAATTCGGATCCTCATCTATGTGGTATTTTGAGGATAGCCTCTTGCGAGACATTCGCTCTATGTGGCAAGGAAGTCCATCAATAGTAATCCAGCCTCTTTCGACACTCCCACTTTGTTGCAGCGATACCCGCAATGAGACTCCTTGTTCGTTCCTAATCGTCGCAAACGCTAGTCTGTGTTTAACTCCAGGCTTCTTCATCATGTCCCTTTGACCCTTCTTTGAAACGATTGCCCCGCCTTTCCTCCAACTCAATTTCGCCCCACGACTCGAGCCTGTCAAGACTTGAACGACGCCCCCCGCAAAATCGCTGCTCTATTGAATCACTTTCCTCCCCCGCCCGCATTAGTGGAAGGAGTACTCTATATGCGTGTGGCCCAATCCAGAAAACCAGCAAGACCAGGGTGTCTTGACGTCGCCCGATAGCCCGCAAAATATGGAGTCCCCCTATTTGCACGAAACGAACCCAAGAACTCGTTGGGGGACAACAAAGTTGCCTCAGAGGCGAACCCAACCGAACCCAAAATCGGCGGGGTTCACTTCCTGACTTCGCCGGCGCGGCTCCACCCGCTCTCGGCATTCAGGCGCTCTATATCGCAGTCGACCTGCGCCGGATTGTTGTGGCGAATGCAATTGATCAAGGCAATTACGAACGCCAGCATCAGTGATACGAATACGCTCGGGAATGAATCCATAATCCACAGGACTATGGACAATGCGACAAATCCCAGGGATACGATGTGTAGTACAGTCCGCTCAATCATGGCTAGACCTCCGCGTTTTATGGTTTTTCACACTCACGTCACCCCGCGACCGGCTACTCGCTCCACGGGAGAAGATTTACCAGTCTTTGCCGCCGGTCGCGCCTGCTCCCCGCTTTTGCTTACCTCACAAATCTCGCACACCCCCCTGACAGAACGTGTCAGACAATTTTATCGCTAGAGCGGAGCCGACAAGAAAACTGTGGTACCAATATCTGCCCGCGAGCGTGCTGCTCGATTGACCGGTCAGAACCGTACCTTGTTACTCGATTCACAAGCCAGCAACCCATAGATATCATGGCAACAAACGCGGCAGAGTGAACAAGAAGGACCTAACTTGTTGTAATTCAAGGAGAAATTTACTATTTCTATTTCCTTGACTGCCTTGGTCCACCTATATTTCATATATGATTACCAAGAAAACTGAATATGCAATTCGCGCGCTCTGGGAGCTTGCGAATGAGAACGGTCATCTGGCTACCGCGAACGAAATTGCCCAACGGCAGTGCGTCCCACCCAAGTATCTGCCACAGATTGTTTCCGAATTGAGCCGTGCTGGCTTATTATTGTCCGTCCGTGGCTACGGCGGCGGTATAAAGCTGAGCCGCCCCGCCAGGGATATCACGTTATTGGAAGTGATCGAGGCAATGCAGGGAAAGATGTGGATGTTCGAGTGTCAGATGGGACCATGCGACTGCGATTTCGGCCCCGGCTGCGATCTGAAGGCCGTGTACGGCAAAGCCCAGGTATCGCTTGAATCGATCTTTGGTGAAACCCGTCTGTCGGACATCCGGTTAATCAAAGGACGAGGCAAGAGTGATAAGTAAAGAAGCGGTCTTACACATTCTCAGCGGTATCCAGGATCCGGAACTCAAGCGTTCGCTCACCGAACTCGATATGGTCAAGTCGGTGGAGATCAACGGCGGCGATGTCGTGGTCGGCATCACGCTCACTGTCCCCGGCTGTCCGTTGAAGGCGAAGATCAATGACGACGTCACCCGCGGCGTGGGACTCATCCCCGGTGTGGAATCGGTGCGGGTGGTGTTCGACGTGATGACCGATCAGCAGCGCGAAAAGCTCAAAGCTCAACTGGGGATCGGCGGTCGCGAAGCGGTTTCGATCGTCAATTTCGCCAAGCGCTTTATCGCGGTAACCTCGGGCAAAGGGGGAGTCGGGAAATCGACCGTCACCGTCAACCTGGCCGCGGCGCTGGCGCGCAAAGGTCACATGGTCGGGCTTCTGGATGCCGACGTTTACGGCTTCTCCATTCCCCGCATGCTGGGCGTGAGCGGCCAGCCGACGATCATCGACGACAAGATCGTGCCGCTGCGGAAAGGCGATAACCTGCAGGTTGTCTCGATGGGATTCTTCGTGCATGAAGATGATCCCGTGATCTGGCGCGGCCCGTTACTGCATAAAGCCATCAATCAGTTCCTCACCGATGTGGTGTGGGACGATCTCGATTTTCTCCTCCTGGATCTTCCCCCGGGGACCGGCGATGTCACACTCACCATCGCGCAATCGATTCCCGCGGCGGAGCTGCTGGTTGTCACCACACCGCAGGCGACCGCGACCCATGTCGCCGGCCGCGTGGCGAAACTCGCCGCGCGCACCAATCTCAAAGTGATTGGGGTGATCGAAAACATGTCCTACTTTGAGAACAACGGACACCGCGAATACATTTTCGGTCAGGGCGGCGGTCAGGAACTCGCGAAGCGTCTGGGCGTACAATTTCTCGGCGAGATTCCGTTGTCGACCTCCATTCGTGAAGGCGGCGATCTCGGCAAGCCCGCGGCCATTGATGGTTCGCCGCAGCAAATCGCGATGTTCGAACAGCTCGCTTCGGCGATAGAGACAAAACAGCAGGGATAACTGTTTGCCGGATAACCCGCTTCCGATCCCGAACTGTAATTGTGTCGTCGTGGACCGACACAGATACCAATGATCGTCGATGTGGATTACTCAATAACGCGCTGAACTGCAAGCGCTTCAAATTTATCCTCTTTATTCGCGCGCGTCGTCTTGACGCTCCCTGGTTCATTTCCTATTTAGTGCCATGAAGACGGCCACGTCGCAAATTGTGGACGGGATGTGGATGTGTGCTGGGTCATCTTCGAAACCCCTTGCTCACAATCAATTTACAAACCCGCTCTGATGTGCGGGTTGTTGATAACCATGTTAATAGATTTTACCCCGTCGCGGCTGGGCACGAGTAGTTCTGTTCTCTGACAAGGAGTTGGAAAAAGAGCGAATGTTTATAACTGCCACAGGGGGATATGTATGCTGGAAACGGTAGCAAATTCCACACAATGGACCGATTGCCTGAGGTACATGCAGCGCCGGATGAAAGAACAGTCGTTCAACATCTGGATGAAGAATACGAAAGGTGCGCCGAACGGCAACGGTGAGTTCAAACTGTCGGTCCCGAATCAGTTCGTTGCGGACTGGATCAACGGACATTTTCGGGAGACGATCGATGAAGCGTTTCAGGAAGTGCTGGGACGCAAGTACGATCTGGTGTTTGTGGTGGGCCCGCAGCTGGATGCGGATGACCAGGTCGCACTCGAGTTCGACCGCCCGCCGCAAATGCCGTTCCCGATCGGAACGTCATATCAGCACAATCTGAACCGGAAATACTCGTTCGAAACGCTGGTGGTCGGCGATTTCAATGAGTTTGCCTGCGCGGCCGCCCGCGCGGTGGCCGATGCGCCGGGCATGACGCGCTACAACCCGCTGTTCATCTATGGCGGTACCGGACTTGGCAAGACGCATATCGCGCAGGCGATCGGGAACCACATCCTTCTGCAGTATCCCAATAAGCGCATAATCTATGCGACCTCGGAGAAGTTTACCTCCGACTTCATTACGGCGATCGGGGAACGGACGATTTCTGATTTCACNCGTACGTACCGGGATGCCGATGTTCTCATAATCGACGATATCCAGTTCTTCACCGGCAAGGAATCGACCCAGGAACAGTTTTTCCATACCTTCAATGCGCTGTANCATGCGGGCAANCAGATCATACTNACCGCGGACCGTCCCCCNAAGGAAATCAAGGGGCTGGAGGAACGCCTGCTTTCCAGGTTCTCTATGGGTTTGGTTACTGATCTTCAGGCGCCGGATCTTGAGAACCGCACGGCTATCCTTCTCAAGAAGATTGAAATGGAAGGTACGACGGTACCGGATGCGGTTATACGGTATATCGCGGACAAAGTGACATCGAATGTCAGGGAGCTTGAAGGCGCCCTTATTCGAGTGCTGGCCTTTTCGTCCTTTAGTAAGTCACCGGTGGACCTGGAGATGACTCAAAAGGTTTTAGCGGATGTCTTAGGTAAGCCACAGAAAGAAGTCACAATTGAGGCGATACAGAAAAAGACGGCTGATCACTTCCATATTGAGCCGGCTATGATGACCGCCAAGAAAAAGACCGCTAAGATCGCTCTGGCCCGGCAGGTAGCTATGTACCTCTCGCGGTCTCTCACTGACAGTTCCTTGAAGGCAATTGGAGCCGCATTTGGTGGGCGTGATCATTCGACGGTGATTCATGCCTGTGATCTTATTTCCCGTCGAATGGCCGCAGATTCGGCATTCAGAGATGGAATTGACAAGATTTCAGCCAGTCTCTTATATTGATAACTTGTGGGTTAGTGTGTGGGTGTAATTTGGATAACTGTCTCGTGAACAAAAATGCGGACAACCGGAAGCGTTCACACAGGTCTTTCTTGCATGAGTGTGGGTTGGTCTGCACATCTGGAAGAAGTGGTAACCACTTTTCTATGAACAACAAACCAACCTCCCTATTCTCGGCTTCCGAACTTACTCACATCTTCACACCCTTTATTATGATTGCTTTCCTTATATATCAGATTACTTATTGAGATTGTTGTGAACAGTATTTAACCGGAGCATACACGGAATGAAATTCACTCTGCCGAAATCGAAGTTGAATGCGAGTCTTCAGTCCATTCTTCAGGTAGTGCCGACTAAATCGACATTGCCAATCCTGACGAATATCCTCGTGGAGGCCCTGGAGGGTAAACTGAAACTCTCTGCCACAGATCTGGATATCTCGATTACCGCTACCGTAGAGTGTAATGTCATAAAGAAGGGCTCGGTGGCTCTGCCGGCCCGGATACTGTTTGAGATTATCCGGGAACTTCCGGAAGCTGAGGTATCATTCGAAGCGGTCGGGAACCGTGTGGAGATGAAGATTCCAAATGGCTCCTATAAGATTGCGGCGATATCCCCTGAGGATTTTCCAAAACTGCCCGCGGTCAATACGAAGAAAGAGATACGGATTGACGGAGCCGATCTCGTTAAGATGGTGCGGAAAACGACCTTTGCCTGCTCGACGGATGAGACTCGCCCCGCCCTGAACGGTGTGCTCTGGCAGACTAAAGGGGATAAAATGCAGATGGTGGCTACGGATGGTCACCGACTGGCGAAAATGGCGGTAAGCAACAGTAAGCTGAAAGGGATGGCGGAGGATGTTATTATCCCGCCAAAAGTGTTGAACCTGATACCGAAGTTTCTCGACGCCGGTCAAGGGGATGTTGGAATCATCTTTGGTGACAACAATATTATCTTCAATCTGGGAGATGTCGTTCTTACGTCGCGTTTAATCGAGGGACCATACCCGAATTTTGAGCAGGTAATTCCTGCCAATAGCGATAAGAAGCTGACCGTCTCCAAAGAAGACCTGGCGTCAGCAGTGCGCCGGGTGTCAATCCTCTCCAATGCGCTGACCCATCAGGTACGATTCTCACTACGCAAGGGTTCGCTGACACTGGCCACCAGTAATGCGGATGTGGGGGGTGAGGGCCGGGAAGCACTTGACTGCGATTTCCAGGGTGAACCACTGGAACTCGGCTACAACGCGACCTATATTACGGATATTCTGTCCCGCACCGATAGCGCCGAAGTGGTGTTTGAACTCTCCACCCCGGTAGCCGCCGGTATCGTGTACAGCCCCGATGTGCCCAAAGAGGATTTTCTGTGTCTGGTAATGCCACTCCGGTTGGCCGACTAGAGCTTACGTAAGCGCGACACGCGATGCCCACATCTACTTGGCGTGGCAGATTTCCGGGGTGGGTATATGCTCATTGATCACCTGAGGACCTCGGATTTTCGTAACCTCAGTTCGCTCGATATCGCATTCTCTCCCGGCGCCAACGTATTCTACGGCGATAACGGTTCCGGCAAGACCAATCTGCTCGAAGCGCTCTTCGTCCTCTGCCTGGGCCGATCACAGCGGCGCGCTCAGGATCAGGTACTGGTGCGAAACGACTGCGAGGTGTTCCGACTGGTGGGGAAGGTTCGCTACAACGGCCGGTCGCAGGAATTAACCGTGGCGTACCAGCGCGGGGGAAAGAAGAAGGTCGAGCTGGATGGTGCGCCGATCCGGATTGTAGAGTTGTTTGAACGTCACTGTGTCGTCGCGGCCGGGCCGGAGGATAGTGAAATCTTTTCCGGCCCACCCTCGGTACGGAGAGAGTTTATCGATCTCTATCTGTCCCAGTATTCTCGAACCTATCTCGAGGATCTAAGGCATTATTACCGGGCGCTGGCCCAGAAGAACGCCGCGCTGAAGCGAGAGATGGATAGCACACCGTTCGACGCCCTGCTGGCCCGGCACGGCAGTCGCGTGATGAAAGCGCGGGCGGAGTTCACGGACGCTCTGAAGAAGCCGGCAGTCGGACACTACCACACGATCTCGGGTGGGGAGCATCTGGACCTGGCATATCAGCCATCAATACCGTTCAACCCGGCCGGTTCAATCGGTGAAATTGAATCGCTGGTAGTTCAGTCACTGGACGCGATCCGCAAGCGGGAAGCAATCGTCGGATCCTCGCTGATCGGCCCGCACCGGGATGATCTGGCATTCCGGATTATGGGGCAGCCGGCCAAGACTCATGGTTCGCAGGGACAGTGGCGAACGGCAGCTATTTCGCTGAAACTGGCGCTGTACGACCTGCTTCGACGGAAGCGCGGGGTGGCGCCGGTGCTTCTGCTGGACGAAATCTTTGCTGAGCTGGACACCAAACGCTCGCATGAATTGATAAATCTTTTCGGAGGGTTCGATCAGTTGTTTCTTACCACCGCGCTCGAGCCGCCGGAACCGCTCCGGAAGGGCGGTTGCCGCTACCGGATTGCGAGCGGCACGGTGCAGGAGATTCATTGATGCCGGGTTTGGTGCTCAAAGAGGTCAGCAAGTCGTTTGGGACGACCGTCGTTCTGGACAGGGTATCGCTGGAGTTGGCCGAAGGCGAACTGCTGGTGGTGCTGGGGGCATCGGGATGCGGCAAGTCGACTCTTTTGCGACTGATTTCCGGCCTCGAAGAGTGCGATTCCGGCGAAATCTATGTGAACGACCAGAGAGTCGACCAACTTCGCCCGCGCGAGCGGAATGTAGCGCTGGTGTTTCAGAACTATTCACTGTACCCGCATATGTCGGTGGCGAAAAACCTCGCGTTTCCGCTCGAAGTCGCCAAACTGCCCAAAGCTGATATCAAGGAGCGAGTCCGGAAAACCGCGGAGATGCTCGGGTTGGCCGACCGACTTAAAGACAAACCGGGGCAGTTGTCGGGTGGGCAGCGCCAGCGAGTCGCGCTTGGACGGGCGATTATCCGGGAGCCCGCAATTTTCCTGCTCGATGAACCGCTGTCGAATCTCGATGCTGAATTGCGGCTGCGAATGCGTCAGGAAATCGTGAAACTCCAGCGCGAGCTGGGGCGGACGATGATTCATGTGACGCATGATCAGATCGAAGCGCTGACGATGGCGGATCGGATTGCCCTGCTCGACAAGGGAAAGCTCATTCAGGTCGGGACACCGGAAGAGTTGTACCAGAAGCCGGCGACGAGTTTTGTCGCGAGCTTTATTGGGCAACCCAAGATTAACCTCATCGAAGTTACAGCCGGCAGCGGACGAACGACGCCGCTTGAGATCAAGTCTATGTTGACCGGCAAGTTTCTCTTGGGTATTCGCCCGGAGTCAATCAACTTGGACGGAGCCGGAATCTACGAAGGGAGTGTAGAATCGGTTGAGTATCTGGGAGATCAGTACGTGGTGCGGCTAAAATGCGGCGAGCTCATGCTGACCGTTTCGCAACTGACTCATGAGCCGAGGGTGGGTGACAGCGTTAAGTTCTCGCTCAAGCGGGAGGAGTTGTTGTGGTTTGATGCAGGGAGCGGTGCGCGAATCACTGAAATCCGGTCCTAATGAAGTCGCTGGCATCTCGGACAGTAATGCGCTGAGCGGGAACCGATCCGTTCGCGCACAATCTTAGCGCCACATCGCTCACACGGCTCACCCTCGTTCCCGTATGCCTTCAGGTACGATTGAAACGACCCGGTCTGGCCGTTGACGCCCGTGTATGTGTCCACCGAGGTCCCATGCAGTCGTATCGCGCGGCGCAGAATACGCTGGATGTGGCCGTGCAGTTCGGTCAGCTTGGCGCGCGCGAGTGATGTCGTTAGCCGCCGCGGGTGGATGCGGGCATAGTATAGCGATTCATCGGCATAGATATTCCCGATCCCGGCTATTAAGCTCTGGTCAAGGAGCGCCTGCTTGATCTGCCGCGGGCGTCGGTGACACAACGCGACGAACTGCTCCGCCGTGATTTCAAGCGGCTCCGGCCCGAGCTCCACCAGCCCCTTTTGCTGCCAGAGTTCGTCGTTTCGGAACAGCCGAAGCCGGCCGAACCGACGGTAATCGTTGAAACGGAGGTGGCGGGAAGTATCAGCCAGATCAAAGATCAGCAGATCATGATTGTCAATCGGAGTTGCTTTCGGTACCCAGGAAAAATGGCCAGTCATCTTGAGGTGTACCCAGAGGGTGAGGTGCCCTGATAGCGAGATCAGGATGTTCTTGCCGCGGCGGGCGATTCCGGTAACTTTCCTGCCCGTCATCAGCTTCTCGAACTGTTGCAGCTTCAGAGTCGGACTGACGACGATTGAGCTCTTGGGCGCTCGCATTGTAATCGCGCCGATCGTCTTGCCGACCAGAATGGGCCGCAGACCGCGGACGACCGTTTCAACTTCCGGGAGTTCAGGCATTGGTGTAGAGGACTATTTCCTGACCTTGAAGCTCTCGGTTTTGACTTCGTTCTTCCCGTAAAGCTTCAGAAGTTTGGCTAAGAGATCGGCTGCGGCCTTCTCATAATCCTTGTCGGGAACGTTCAACGCCGCCTGCCAGATCATCTTCTGCTTCTGTTGTTTGAGTTCCGGCGCCGACGCATCAAACATGGCCAGCGTGACGGATGTGCGGCTGCTGTCGACACGCGTCTCAACCAACGAGCGGCCGATGCGCGTCCTTGACTCGAAGGTGCCGCCGGTACGAATGTAGTACGTGAGGTAGCGCTGAACACCAGCGGCACTGTCCGCCAGGTTGAAGCCGGCCTTCAGGAGCGACTCGCGGAGCACCTGAAAATTGCTGTCTTCGACAGGTGAGGCGTTGCTCGGCTTCACGAGCAGTACGGTTTCATGCTTTGAAAAAGTGTAGGCAGTGTCGCAGTGTGAGGCCAAATGGAGCTCGGAGGCAAAGCCAAGCTGTGTCAGCAACAGCGAAGCGCAGAGGAACGTCGCCACTTTCATGTCTCCAACCTCCTTGCGTACTAGTCCTTAACCACACTCACTTCGCCCGCCGATATCCGCACCCGCGAACCGCGGCACTCCAAAACCAGGGCACCGTCGGGATCGATATCCACGGCTTTCCCTTCGAGCTCCTGCGACGGCGACAGCAGCCGCACCTGGTATCCGAGGAGGGCCGAATA
>PQAP01000202.1 GCA_003105265.1 candidate division GN15 bacterium
TCCAGCGCCCGCTTCGCCGATTCCTGGCCCTTGACATCGGAGAAATCGGTGGTGTAATGCCGGTGTTCGTTGAATACCGACGTGATATCGACCTCGAACGGCTTCAGGGTCGATTCGTCCTCCAGAAAATGTATCGCCTGCTTGAGCGATTTGATCGGATACACGGGCAATGTTCCGGCCATGGCGGCTTCGCGGGCGTTCTCGTGAGGCACCAGCAGCCCCTTGATGCCGTTGCCGGACGTAAACTTCATGGCCATCGGCAACACGCCCGGAATCGGCTTGAGCGAACCGTCCAGCGAAAGCTCCCCCATCAGCACGAACTCATCGCACCGGTCGCGTATTATCTGCCCGGTCGCGGCCAGTATGCCGACTGCTATCGGCAAATCAAACGCCGAGCCCTCCTTCTTAATATCCGCAGGCGCGAGATTGATCGTCACGCGCTTGGCAGGGAAGAGGAAGTCGGAATTCTTTATTGCCGCCGTCACTCGTTCTTTGGATTCCCGCACCGCCCCCTCCGGAAGTCCAACTGTCACGAAAGCAGGCAACTGCTGCTGTATATCCGCCTCTACCGATACCTCGTATGCCTCAACCCCCATGGTCGCCGCCGAAGTCACTCGTGCCAACATCTGCCTTTTCCTTGTCAGGAGTTATCAGTTCACCTGAGCTCCGGCCCGCCCTCCTCCCTTGATTCCGGACCACCACCGGACCTCCCCCCAATCCGGCGGGCCGGTGGCTCAGGCGCTGTCTGTGGGCAATATCGAAGGGGGGACTGACAGATGCTGTCAGTCAATCTTGAGAGAGAGCAGGGAAAGGGGGCTAAATGGACGAAAAAGGCAATAAAAAGCCCCGGGGAAGCCCGGGGCAAGTCTGTACGTCATGATTGTGTAAAGCGGTTACTGGACAATATCCAGATCAAACTTCCGGTAGACGAGATCCTCGCCGGAACCCGTCTGACTTTCCAGTGTCACCTTGTCGGCAATTGACTGGTCAATTATGTAATTGCCAAACGGATTGCGAGAGATATCGCAAATCTGGGCCGTTGGGTTATAACCCAGATCGTTAAGTGCAGATAACGTGACGTTGGCGCTCAAAGCATAACCTCCGTCCGCGTCGCAGGCAATACGCGGCTTATCCGGACAGGTGACCGTATCTCTCCTCACCTGGAAGCGATCCTGGGTAAACCGCACGGTAATGCACATCGATTCCGGCGGCGTCACGCCGCGCTGGAAGATATACCAGCCGGTGTAGTCACCGGTCAGCGATGGCGGCGGGGTGATTGTAACGTCCTTCCGGCAGCTGTAAAACGCGATGGCGGCAATGGCGAGGACCGAAAGCAATAGAATTCGTTTCATTCAACTCAACTCCCAACAGTTTAACCCATACGACACTAAGCGCCAAGTATACGGACTGGGACCCCTCCGGGCAACTGGAAAATGAAGGGCCGACTATCCTTATGACGGAGTGCGATCTCCGAATGTGCGGCAAGATATAATCACCTGTTAGTAAACGAAGGCCGACCTCGCACAATGGTTCTGCCGAACAGGGATTGGGATTGAGCATCAAAGGGAAGGATCTAACCAATCATAGCCCTGTAGAGTCCAGATATGCAGACGTTATTCATTGTGTGCCATGTTATTAGTTGCTAGTGCGCGGTGGCGCAGGTTCTGCGCCGGCAAACTGAAGGTGTTGACAACTTCAGAGCGGTCCGTTAGCTTGCTTGTGAGTTTGCCGGTGGCGCACCGAAGCGGGAATCCCCCCTCTTTCCCCGTGAGGTCCTACCGGCAACGTTTTTTTGTGCCGGCGCATTTCTCGCGATGAGCAAAGACGTAGCAATGTTGGTCAGGCGCGCTTCGCGCTAGACGCGTCTACTGCAGTGTCTTGAAGCTGTAGATTCGCCACTGGCCATTCAATTTCCGCAGACCAAAATTCGTACGATAGCCAATGGAATTCTGCTTATCCACGAAGGTTACTTCGACCGTCGCCGTCTCGCCGATCACCGAGGCGTTATTGATTATGCGCTGCATCGAAAACCACCGCGTTTTCGTCAGCCCGTCATTGGTCAGGTCGTTGAGGATTTCCTGCGGATTGGTGAAGACGCGCGGCTGGTCCGTAGAGACGGCGTAATCCGACGTGGTATTTTTCATCAGCGAGGCCAGATCGAGCAGGTGGGCCAGCGCCGCCTGATCGTTGCGTTCCATCGCGCCGAAAAACGAAATCACCACCTGGCGCGGATCGGACTGGTTGTCCGAGGAACATCCGCTCATCAAACCGACCAGTCCCAGCGCAACCCATACTCCAACCGCTCTAGCTTTCATGGCTCAGAATCCTCCTGACACCGTGATACGGTGACTTTCACCCAGATCCGCTGCCGGCGTATACGCGTATGAAATCTGCATTTTGCGATAGTCAAAACCCACCCCCACGCCGAGTCCTGCCCACTTGTCGGTGGAGCCCTCGATTCTATAGTTGGTGCCGAATGTGTTCCAGCCAATCCGGATATAGAACGGCTTGAGAGCGAAATATTCGGTCCCGATCGCGAAGTCGATGCCGTTGTCGATCGGCACGATTACGTCGGCGGCCACTCTCAATGGCAGTCCGCGCGGTTTGATCGCCCCGCCGGCCCGCACGGTGAGCGGCAGTTTGTCTTTCTCCGTGCCGAGTGCGGACAACTGGAACCCGATATTCTGCACCATGATTCCCGCTGAGTAACGGGAGCGATCACCCAGATACTTGGCGCTCAGGTCAACCGCCACGCCTGTCGCGCTGAAGCGATCCAGCTTCTCGTAGATGAATTTCAGCGAGCCGCCGTAAGCGATATAGTCGCTCTGCTTCACCGCCAAACTGGTTGACAGCATGACATCTGACCCGCCGAACGTCCCGAGGTTATTGCCGGTGAGATCGGTTTTGATGAAGTCACCGTAGTTGAGGTAGTCGATCGAGATCCCAAGCATCTTGTCCCGCCAGATCGGTCGGATGAATCCGACAAACCCGGACTGCAGGTCGGCAAAGTAGTTGTGGTACTCGAAGATGAAGCGTTTCCCTTCGAGAAAGGCAATCCCGCTGGGGTTGTAGTAGAGCGCCGATTCATCGTCAGCCAGCCCGGTGAACGCGCCGGCCATGCCGCATGACCGTGCCCCGATATTGATTTTGAGGAAGGGGAAGGCACTGGTGCCGACATTGGAGTTAATCGATTTGGCTGCCACACGGGTGACACCGGGGCCGAGCACGATCAGGACGACCGCGATGACGGCGACTGGACTAACGGGGATGATTTTTCTCATAAGTTACCGGCGGACAAAATACCGCCTAACGCGATGAGTGTCAAACTAATTTGGGATGTTGGGACATGATCTACCCTCGACGCGCCGTGACCGCAGAGGCAGATCAGCACCTGAGCAATATGACATCAATAATTGCGCCGGCAACGGAGGACCGCGATGACTGCCGCTACGGGCAGTTGGGCAGGTCGAAACCACCGCCGGTGAGATAGCTCACCAGGGCCGAGAGATCGCTCAGGTCGACGATGCCGGCAGCATTGACATTGGCAGCGTCGACACACGGCAATACAAACCCGCCGCCGGTCAGGTAGCTGACCAGCGCGCTCAGGTCGGACAGATCCACGATTCCCGCCATGTTTACGTTGCCGCGCTTGCCTGTGCAGCAGGAAGCCGGCGCAATCCGAATCGTGTCGACCATGCCGAGATCGACATGAAATTCACAGTGATAAGAAAACGGACCCGGCCCATCACCGGCCACGAACACGACATCGAAATCCTGGCCCGACGACATGGTGCCCGATGTCCACACCTTGGGCGCGCCGATATCCGATGTCGACGTGTGAACGCCGGAGAGATTATGCCAGCGCACGGTGTCGCCGTAGTGCACGGCCGTGTTGAGCGGCGAGAATGAAAATCCGGACATGTTGATCGTATGAATGGTCGCGCGAACGTCATGCGCAACGCCGCCGATAAAGATCGCCGCGATGCCCGCGGCCGTAATATAGGACTTAAGCATCCGACCTCCCGGTTACGGGTTGTAGTTGTGCCTTCAGCTATTCAGGTGCAGGCAGACACGAGAAAGCGCGGAGCCGGTTTCACGGCTCCACGCTCGCAACTGACCTAAGGTGTGACCGTAATGGTGCCGGTCATCGTCGGGTGAATCGTACAATGATAATGAAAGGTCCCGGCCGACGAAAACGCGAACTGGTATACTGCGCCGGACGCCAGATTGCCCGAAGACGTGAACGTCCCGTCGTCGCTGGTCACCGTGTGGGTGGTATTGTCATTGTTCGTCCAGGTTACCTTGCTCCCGGCTTTCACCGTCAGTGAGGCCGGATTGAACGCGAACCCGGCAATCGAGATTGCGTTGGGCGGCGGCGGAGGCCCTCCCGAGTTGGTTGGATTACTGCTGCTGGAACACGATGAGAGCGACCATGCGGCGGTCAGCGCGAGGGCAATCGCCGCAACGAGCGAGTACGTATGCCTGTTCATCGGCACTCCTTTTTACGAGTGAGTCAGCGTCGTATACTGTCTGAAACGCCTCTAAAAATAGATTGGTTCCGTCTATGTTAGTCCGACGCCGGAATTGCGCCGGGGATCTGCCCGATGCCGTCGGCATACCCGACCCGGCAAGCGAGCTTCCGGTTACCGGCTACCGTCCCGGTGGCAATTCACCAGTGGCTGCCGATATAATGGAGTACATAGCCAGCCCACAAAAATCCAAATGGAGGCAGATAATATGAAAAAGCTGATCCTATTGATCCTCTGCACCGCCGCGGCCGTCACGATTTACTGGATGTCCGGCTGCAATGGCAGCAGCACCGACTCCAATCCCAAAACGACCGGCGACACCACCAGCGCCGAGTTCCAGACGGCATCGGAAGTGTTCGATCTGGCGTACAGCGTCGACGGGATGGCGCTGGATGGCGCGCTCGATCTGATCGGGCAATTTGTCACGCCAGCAGCGCCGCGCCAGAGCCGGCCGGCGGTCACCGGCGATCCGGTGTTTCATGAAGGCAGCATGTACTGGTATCATGTCGGCACGGCAACCGAGACCACTTTCGTGGCGGGTCATCCCGATTCCATTCTCAATATCTCCGAATGGATCCGGATCGATTCGCTCCAGTTCATGCATCTGGATACGCCCAAAATGATTCCTGATCCGGCGCTCCTGACTGAGATCAAAGCGGGCGTCCAGCTTGACGGGCACGCCCTCATGACCGATGACACGGTGCATGCCACGCGGCACCTGCAGGTGACCGGCGAGCCGGGAAGCTTGGCCGCGCTTGGCGATGTTGTCATCAACGCCGGCGGCACGACTGTTGCCGGACTTACGCTTTCAAGTGTCTGGCGTGACACGCTGACCGTCTGCCAGGTCGGAGTGAATATGGGATCAACATGGCAGAATTTGGCGCTAAACCTTACGGCGGCCATTGACAGCGGCAAATGCCCGACGGCCGGTTCAATCAACTGGAGCGGAATCCTCGCGGTGGATTGCGCCCGGGGCGATGACTCGCTGAAGTTCAATGGTCAGTGGTCAGCCAGTCAAACGCACAACGGCAATCTGGTCACGCGCGTGTTCGAGAATGCGACCACGCGGTGGACTGTCACCGATACCTGCGGCAGCTCCGCGGCGACCTCGCCTTTCCAAAGAGGTGCCAACCCGCTGCGCTAGCATTTCGAGAGTATCTGCTCACGAGCATGTGGCGTCAGCCATTTCCGGTTGGCGCTCACTCACAGAGGAGCGGTCAGGCAAGGATGCCTGACCGCTCTTTATTGAGGACAAGCTTCGATTACTGCGGCTTCTTACCGGCTGTCGCGAGAACATAGGCATCCGTGTGGAAATATTTGGATGCCGCCTGCCGGACAGACATTACATCCGCCTTCTTAAGCATTTGCACATAAGTCTGATCGTAGCCGACTGGACGTCCGAGATACTCATCGACGGCGAGATAGAATACCTGATTAATGCGCGACAGTTTGGCGCTCATCAGCCGGCCCCAGAGCTGGTTGCGGGCCTTGTCGACTTCATCAGCGGTGGGGCCGTCAAGCCGCAACTTGTCGATTTCGAGAATCATGCCGTCCAGTGATTGCCGATATTTCGCCGCCGACGTTCCCATGCTGCAGAAATACCACCCGAAATTCTTGTCGAGCCAGATCGACGCGCCGACCGAATACGCCAGCCCCTGTTTTTCGCGCAGGTTGGAAGCCAGCCGATCAGAGAGAATGGCCGAAGCCAATTCCAGGGAGACGGCTTCAGGATCGCCCGCTCCCGGCAGCGGCGAGCCGAGATAGATCGCCATCTGCTCCTTGTTCAGCTCGACATGGGCCTCTCTGGTTACCGTTACGGGATCGGGTGGTTCGGCCACGGCAAGCTGCTGGTCTCCCTTCGGCAAACTCCCCAGCATTGAGCTGACCCACGCAACTATAGTATCCGCCGGTCGGCTTGTGCCGATAGTCAGCACCACATTCTCCGGTGCATAGAACTTGGCATGATATGCCTTCAGGTCGGCGACCGTAATCGCTCCGATTGTCTGCGCCGATCCGGAGATCGGTTTGCCGTACGCCTTATCGTCAAACATTGTCTTGTAGAATGAGCGCCGTGCAGTCGGCCCGGGAGAACTCATCTCCCGCATCAGGGTACCGATCATCCCCTGCCGGACTTTCTCGACTTCGCCCGAATCAAACGACGGTCTCGTCAGCATGTCCGTAAACAGTTCCAGGCCGGTGTGCGCGAACGGCTCGATGGTCTCGAATTTGAAAAACGAATACATCGGCGTGGTGTAGCGGTCATCGTACGGGATGAACGGGTTATCGTACAATGTTACGTTCGCACCGATTGAAGCCAGATCACGCGACAGCTCGACTGCTGTGCGAGTGGTCGTTCCCTTTTCGAGACAGTGATTCACGAAATCGGTGATCCCCGCCTTGTCTGCAGGTTCATTGGCGGAACGATTGAGTCCGAAGGCGTTGATGGCGAATACGCGGCTGTCCGGGCTGGATTTGACAATGAGCGTCAGACCGTTCGGCAGAACTTCACGTTTATATATTGCCTTGTCGGTCAATTCGAGCGCGGTCTTGTCGACCGCGGGAAGCGCTATCAGCGGCAACGTTGTCGAATCCCATATCGGTATCTTAGCTGACTTGAAATAGCTGATCACTTCGTCGGCGGAAGGTCCGCCCGGGACATATGCCACCTGCGCGGAATCAGCTCTCGGCCGAACCACGGTGACGACATAGTTCGGATTTGACAGCCAGTCCGTGGCCGCCTTCTGGCATTGCGCCCAAGCGACGGCATCGAGTTTGTCGGGGTAGCTCTGAATAAAGTCCCAGCCCCCGGGCATCATCAGGGGTGAAATCATGAACCCATAGTAATGGAGCTTCTCCGCGTTGTAGATATCCTGACACCGCACTGAAGTCTTGATCCCTTGGAGCGCTGTCGTGTCCGGCAGCAACGCCGCCGCGCCCATTACTTCGCGAGAAACCGTGCTGACAATACTGTCACGCATCTCCGGTTTGTCGGAAATGACCGACACTTCGAACCGGGAGAAGACATCATAGGGGGTGAGAGAGACGGAAACCTCGGTGGCCAGCGGCTCAGTCCCGGTCAGCGCTTTCTTGAGTGGCGAGACCTCGTCGAGGTTCAGATACTGAGCCAGGAGATCGAGCGGCAGGTAATCCGGCTCTGTTATCTTAGGTGCTGCAAACGAGAAATTAACGTACGTGGAAGTCGTATTCGCTACGGTATCGAAGCGCTGTTGTCCGGACATGGCCGACTGCGGGGAGCCGGACGTCGTATTGCCTGTCGACGGTGACGTTTGCGCCGCAATCTTGCCGAATACCGAGTTGATCGTCTGCTTCATCTTTGCCGGCTGGAAGTCGCCGATAATCAGGGCGGTCATGCGCGATGGTACGTAGTACCGCCTCCAGTAATCGATAATCGCGGCGCGGGGGATGTTCTCGATGAAGGACTTGTACCCAAGCACCGGTCGGGCATAATCGGTCCCCTGATAGGCGTGGTATTCAAAGAACGCTTCCGCCGCCGCGCCCGGAGCGTCCGCATCCCTTTTGATTTCTTCTATCACCACGTTGCGCTCTTTGGCCAGCTCGGCATCGGGGAAGACGGAGTTGAACAGCATGTCTGCCTGGATAGCCATACCGTAGTTGATATACTGCCGCGGCAAAAGCACGAGATAGGCCGTCAGGTCCTTCCGGGTGAAGGCGTTGATATACCCGCCAAGATCGGTGATGGAGTGATCGAGCTGCTCGCGGGTCAGGTTTCGGGTGCCATCGAACAAGAGATGCTCGAGCAGATGGGTAATGCCGTTTTCATAGGTAGATTCATACTTGCTGCCCGATCGAATGAAAATGACGCTCGCCACCATCGGCGAACTGTGGTTTTCCTTCAGTATAAACTGCATGCCGTTGGGCAGCGTGTAGGTTTCCGTGCTGTTGTCTTTGGCCACCGCCGGTGCGGCAACGGCCGCCACAAGAACTACCAGCCCGAACATGATTACCGCTTTAGCTTTGGTCATATCGTACTCCCGGATATGATACTGTTCATTATCTGCACATCAATCCGTAACACGTGCGAATTCAGAGGATTAAGCTACCGGTATCCTCCGGCGGTGTCAAGAAAGGGCTGGAAATCCCGTTGACCTTTCCGATTCATGAAGTATATTCGCTCAACTGTGATGAAGAAACGTCTCTGGTCATTGCTGGTAACATCCTCCCGCCTCGCGGTCCTGGCCCTCGTTGCGGCCTCGCTGGTTGCGGCGATTGCCTTCCCATCGGTTACCGTGAGGGTTCCAGTGAAAGCCGTTGCCGAGCCGATTGTGCCTGCGGAGCACAAACAGCTTATGGCAGGTACGCCTGACTCGGATGAATCAACCGGCAAGATGGGAACCGGCCGTAAACAGCAGGCCGCTCCCGTCATCGTAGCAGTGCCGCCGGCTCCATTGAAATTCGAGGACAACGTCCGGCGCCATGGCGATCTCAATCCGGAGCCGCTTATTCTTGTCACTCCGGTCACAGCCAGCTTATCATTCAGCCAGACAATTCCTTTACCTCATGTGTCCGCGAAGGCGGCGCGACAGTTGACGCTGGTCGGCGCCAAACCATCCGGCACCATGTAATCTGCTCCTCTCGCGGCCCCGCGAACGGGGCTGCCGACGGCTTTTTTTCACGACATCAATTATCATTTTTTGAATAGAAGAAAGGAATTCTCATGTCACAGAAATGGCGCATTGGCCTGACGGCCGTGTTGATCGTCATGGCGCTTCTGGCGTTCTGGAACACGTTCAAACTCTGGACACTGAGCGATGCCGACAAGAAGGCGATGGAGGAGCGGGACCCGGGTTCGCTGCTTCACCTCCAGCAGAAGGCAATCCGGCTCGGTCTTGACCTTCAAGGTGGAATCCACGTCGTCCTCCGTGTCAAGCTCGAGGATCTCGAACCGGCCCAGCGCGAGGGCGCGGTCGACCGGGCGATCCAGGTGGTCCGGAACCGTATCGACGGTCTCGGCGTGGCCGAACCGGTCATTCAGAAAGAAGGAAATGATCGGATTATCGTCGACCTCCCCGGTTACACCGACAAAGAGCGGGCCCAGGAGTTGATCGGACAGACAGCTCTCTTGCAGTTCAAGATCGTGGCCAACATGGAAACGGCCAATTTGTATCTGCCCAAGATCGATTCGGCTATTGTGGCGTATCGCAAAGCCAAGGGTGAAGTGGCGGCCACGACCCCGGCTGCGACCGCCGGCACCACTGCTGACTCCGTTTCCAAGGGGAGCAAGGATGTCATGGCGGAGTTGATGGGCAAGCAGGCCGACACGTCCAAAGAGAAAAGCGACTCCTCAAAGATGTTTGACTACGATGAGACCAGTGTCGGCACCGATACCGAGCCATTCTCATCCCGGCTTTCGCTGTTCCTGACGTCCAACAACAACACGCAGTGGCCCGGCTGGTACGTGAACAAGAAAGACCAGCCGCTGATGGATCAGTGGCTCAACCTGCCGCAGGTACAGGCGCTTATTCCACAGGACCTGCAGTTTTCCTGGTCGACCCGGTCGCTGATTCGCGACGGCGCCGAGGTGTATGAACTGTATTTGCTTAAGAGGAAGGTGGAGTTCCTCGGGCGCTTCCTTGAAAGCATCCGCCTGCACACGCAGGGTGGAGTCGGCGGCTTGGCCGTCGGCTTCAAGCTCACCGGTGAGCCCTCTGCCCGGTTTGCGCAGCTTACCGGCGCCAATATCGACAAGCCGCTGGCAATCGTGCTGGACGACAAAGTCGAGTCGGCACCGTTCATCCGGTCCAAGATTCGCGGAGAAGGTCAGATTGAAATGGGCGGATCGGCGACGTTCGATGACGCCCGCAACATGGAAATCGTGCTCAAGGCGGGTGCCCTGCCGGCCCCGGTCGAGATAATCGAGCGNAACGTGGTCGGCGCCACTCTCGGCTCCGACTCGATCAAGAAGGGCTTCTACTCCTCGCTGATCGGCCTGCTCCTGGTNCTGGCGTACATTGCGTTCTACTATCGGGTATCCGGGATTATTGCCGATATCGGTCTTTTGTTCAACGTCTTCTTCCTGATGGCCATTCTCGCCGGTCTGGGCGCGACGCTGACCATGCCCGGTATCGCGGGAATCATTCTCACGATGGGTATCTCGGTGGATTCGAACATTCTGATTTTCGAGCGCATTCGCGAAGAGCTTCGCACGGGCAAGACGGTCCGCGCGGCGATCGACGCCGGGTATCATCGCGCTTTCGTGACGATATTCGACTCGCACATTACGACGCTGATTACGGCGGCGGCGCTGTTCCTGCTGGGCTCCGGCCCGATCAAGGGATTCGCGATCACGCTGTTCTGGGGTGTCACCATATCGCTTTACACGGCGTACATTATCACCAAGGCGATATTCGACTTCCGCAAACAGTACGAAACCCTGAGTATCTAAGGTGAGAGGTTTACCATGATTTCAATAATCGGAGTTCCCAATATAGATTTCATCGGCTTGCGCAAGTACGCGTTCATGCTCTCAACCGTACTTGTGCTGCTGGGGATCTTCGCCTTCGTGATGATCACGCTGGGCAAGGCGCCGCTCGGAATCGATTTCGCCGGCGGCGTGATGATTAAAGGGTATTTTGCTCAACCGGTTCACATCGACGCCCTCCGCGGCGCTCTGACGTCCGAGTTCCCGGACGCCACCGTCACGGAGCTGACCGACTTCAGCGAACCGAACGCTTTCATTATCAAGTCGAAACGCCCGGAGAATGAAGCCACCGGCGACCTCCGGATCAAGGCGATCAACGCCCTGCTGGTCAAGAGCTTCCCGGGGAATACTTTTACGACCGCATCCGAACACTCGATTGGGCCGTCGGTCGGTGAATCGCTCAAGAAAAGCGCCTGGCTGGCGATTCTGCTCTCCATCGGCGGCATTCTGGTGTACATCTGGTTCCGCTTCGACTTTCGCTCCGGCGTGGCGGCCGCCATTGCGACTTTCCACGACGTGCTGGCGGTGACGGGTATCTTTTATCTGTTCGGACTGGAGTTCGATCTGCTGATCGTGTCGGCGCTGCT
>PQAP01000203.1:0-13132 GCA_003105265.1 candidate division GN15 bacterium
GATATCGTCGGTATCTGCCAGAGCATCCTGGACAAATATCCGAAAAACAACGAGGTGCGTCGAGCGCTGGCGGAATTCTATCTCAAGAAGGGGGACTTGGACGTTGCCCAGGAGATCCTGGTGCAGATTCTCGAAGAACAACCGAACGATGCGGCCGCGCTGTCGGAACTGGCGCGGGCCCTGCTCGAGCAGGGGAATACGCGTCGACTCGATGATTTGCTCCGGACGCTCGAAAACCGCCGCGAGAAGCGGAAGGCGGCTGATCCGGTGCGGATAGCCGGCACGGCCTCGCTGCGGTCCTGATCGGGCTCCGGCGCTTGCGGCTGATGAATTGTATGGGATGAAACGGATTATCCTCCTTGTCGGTCTGGCGTGTCTCGCGGTTGGCGGGACAAGTACTGCTCAAGACATTTATTCATTGATTCAATCCGGTCGGCTCGATGAGGCGCGTGAGGCGCTGAAAGAGCGCGGCGGGCAAGTCGACTCGGACGGCAATCTTCTCTTTTTTGCCGCGCTGTTGGAGCCCAATGCCGACAGCAGCGGGACGCTGCTGAAGGCGGCGATCGACCGGGGCACGGATGACGCTTTCGCGCAGGAGGCGTATTATCGGCTGGCGCAGGTGCAGTCACTTTCAAGGCGGTATGATCAGGTGGCAGAATTGGTGGTTGCATATACCGTGAAATATCCCCGCGGTGTGTATCTGGCGGACATGAATCGGCTTCGGGCGCTGGCGCTGGAGCAGACCAATCAGTCGGCGCAGGCCATTGACATCACCGATCAATATCTCAAGAAGAAGCTCGACCGGGAAACAGCGCAGGAGACGCTGCTGGATAAAGCGCGACTGCTCGCCAACTCCGGCAAACCGATCGGGGCGGCAACAATTCTGAACCGGCTGACGACTGAGGCCGACGGTGAGACGGTGCCGCCGGCGCTCTATATGCTGGCGGCGACGAACCTTCGCGCCGGAAAAGCCGAGGAGGCGGGGAAATACTATGCGCTGCTGTTCGAGGAGTTTCCGCTGGCGGTGGGGCTGGCGTCGCTCGAAAACCAGATCAGCAGCGCCCCGCCGACCCCCGCGCGGGGCGATCAGGCGGAGCAGATCACCTCGACCTACTATTCCGTGAAGGTGGGCGTTTTCGCCAGCGTCGACAACGCCCGGGCCCAGGCGGCCGTCTTCAAGGGAAAGGCGTCGCCGATAGACATCGTGGCGAAGACAATCCAGGGGAAAGCTTACCATGTCGTGTACGTGGGCCGATACAGCGATTACGAGTCCGCGGCCCAACTGCGCACCACGCTCCAGCAGCAGACCGGCGAGAAATACGAAGTGGCGGCGCGATGACCGATTCCCAGGCCCACGAGTCATCGGCGCTCACCCCGCTCATGCGCCAGTATCAGGCGATCAAGAAGCAGCATCCGGACAAGATTCTGCTGTTTCGGATGGGGGATTTCTATGAGACGTTCGGAGACGATGCAATCAAGGCCGCGCCGATACTGGGGATCGCCCTGACGTCGCGCGCCCACGGCAATGGTGAGCGCATTCCGCTCGCGGGAGTGCCGTACCACGCTATCGACCGGTATCTTGCCAAGCTTGCCGCGCGCGGGGAGAAGGTGGTCATAGTCGAGCAGGTCGAAGACCCCAAGCTCGCCAAGGGTCTGGTCAAGCGGGAGATTGTCGAAATCGTCACACCCGGCACGGTAACGCTGGATTCGGTGGAGGATGATTCGCGGCTGGTGGCGCTGGCGGCGGTCTACCCCGGCAAAGGAGACCGGATTGGCGTGGCTATGCTCAATCTGGCGACCGGGCTGTTTCAGATTGACGACGGCGACGAGCAGCAGATGTCCGAACGGCTGCGCATACAGGAACCATCGGAACTGATTTTTCCCTCGGAATTCGGCGCGGAGAAGGCGGGACGCCTGCTTGGGTACAACCGCAGCGAGACGATGCTGACATCGTACGAGGACTGGAATTTCGATCTCAAGACTGCGCAGCGTGAACTCAATGACCATTTCGGCACGGCGACGCTGGAGTCGTTCGGCGTGACGCCCGACTCACCGTCGGTGGTGGCCGCCGGCGCGGTCTTCCGGTATCTGAAAGAGAATCACCGGGAGAAGTTGGATCATATCACGCGCCTGACGCTGTTTGACAGTTCGGAGTTCATGTCGCTCGACTACAGTTCGGTGCGCAATCTGGAACTGGTCCGGAATCTGGCCAACGGGACGGAAGAAAATTCGCTCTACTCAATAATCAATCTCTGTCACACGCCGGGCGGGGCGCGTCGGCTCAAGGGAAGCTTACTCCGGCCGTTCAAGGTCAAAGAGAAGATTCAACTCCGGCTCTCAGGGGTCACCGAACTGGCCAGCGATCGCGACCGCTGCTACCGTCTGCGCGAACTGACCAGACAGCTCCCGGACCTCGAGAAGATCGTGGGGCGTCTCGGTATCGGCCGTCTCAACCCGCGCCAGATGGGAGCGCTGAAAGACGGGTTGTTTGTCGCGGCGAAGATTGCGCAAGAGCTTGGCGGCTGTTACAGCACGCATCTCACCACCCTTGGCCATGGATTCCCGAACACGACCCCGCTCAGCGACCGGATCGGCCGGGCGCTGGCCGATGAACCGCCGCTCACCGCGCAAAAAGGGAATGTAATCCGCCGCGGCTACTCGGAACGATTGGACCAATTGAATGATTCAATCCGTGAAGCGCGCGACTATATCGGTTCGCTGCAGAAGACCGAGCGGGAGCGAACCGGTATCGCCACGCTCAAGGTTGGATTCAATCAAGTATTCGGTTACTACATCGAGATTTCCCGCGCCGCGGCCCCGGGTGCGCCGCAGGAATATATCCGGAAGCAGACGCTGGTCAACGCCGAGCGATTCGTCACGCCGGAACTCAAAGCGAAAGAGGAGTTGATTCTGGCGGCGGAGGAGAAGATCACGCGGCTGGAGTTGGAACTGTATCAGGAACTCGTTGATTTCCTCGCTGGGTCGATTGCCGATTTGGTCTCAGTCGCTGATCTTACATCGGAAATCGACCTCGTTACCGCCCTCGCCGATCTCGCTGTCCACCGGGGCTATTGCTGCCCGACTTTCAGCGACAGCGCGCAGCTTCGGATCGTCAACGGCCGCCACCCGGTGATCGAAGCGGTGCTGCCGCCGGGAAGTTTTGTGCCGAACGATCTGGACTTCTCGGATACCGGGCGCATTTTCATCCTGACGGGACCGAATATGTCCGGCAAGTCAACGTATCTCAGGCAAATCGGGTTAATCGTCATCATGGCGCAGATTGGTTCGTATGTTCCCGCCGACTCGGCCGAGATCGGACTGGTCGACCGCGTCTTCACGCGCGTCGGAGCGCTGGACAATTTAGCCAGAGGTCAGTCGACCTTCCTGGTCGAGATGGTCGAGACTGCGAACATTCTCAACAATGCGACGGAACACTCATTGGTGCTGCTCGATGAGGTCGGCAGGGGAACATCAACGTTCGACGGTCTTTCAGTCGCATGGGCAGTGGTAGAGCACCTCAACGACACGGTCAAGCCGCGGACGGTGTTCGCAACCCACTATCACGAATTGACCGGTCTGGCCGGGCTGTATCCGGCGGTGCAGAATTTCCAGGTGGCGGTGAAGCGATGGCAGGACCAGGTAATCTTTCTGCACAAGATTGTTCCCGGCGGGTGCGATGATTCGTACGGAATCGAAGTCGCCCGACTGGCGGGCGTGCCGCGCCCGGCGATCACCCGGGCGAAGCAGATACTCAGATTACTCGAGTCGGGTAGATTCACCCAGAGTGAACTGGGGAAAGGCCTATACAAAGAGAAAGTTCAACCATCGCTTTTTGAAGCGGCCAGAAATGAAACCGAAGACCGAATCCGTCAACTCGACCTTGACACGCTCACGCCGGTGCAGGCGTTTGATATTCTCCGGCGTTTGAAAGAGGATCTGTCATGACCCAGCCGGCTGTCAAACGACCGGTTATCCGCCCGCTGCCGGAGCGACTGATCAACAAGATCGCGGCGGGTGAAGTGGTGGAACGGCCCTCGGCGGTGGTGAAAGAGCTGGTTGAGAACGCAATCGACGCCGGTTCGACGCGGATTGACATCATTATTGAGAAGTCGGGCTCAAAATTAATCAAGATTGTCGACAACGGCTGGGGCATCCCGGCCGACCAGATCGAAATTGCTTTCTCGCGGCACGCTACGTCCAAAATCACCGGCTTCTCTGATCTGGATAATATCACGTCGTACGGTTTTCGCGGCGAGGCGTTGCCGTCGATAGCATCGGTCTCGCGCACGCGCATGGTCTCGCGGACAGCCGATGCCGAGGTCGGCACGGAGATCATCTATGAGGGCGGGGTGCTTCAGTCACGCAAACCGATTGCCGCTCCGGTGGGGACGACGATCGAAGTCGAGAACCTGTTTTTCAACACTCCGGCCCGACGCAAATTCCTCAAGACCGAGGCAACCGAGGCGCGGTACTTGTCACGGATTGCGATGGCGCTCGCGATCGGCCGTTGTGACATTGCATTCTCTTTTTCCATGAATGGCCGTACCGTGTTCAGCCTGCCGGCAGGAGACCTTGGTCAGAGAATATCGGGACTGCTGGGATTCGGGAAAGCGATGGTCAAAGTGGCCGGCGACTCCGGACCGGTTTCGATCTCGGGATATATTGGCAAACCGGATCAGGCGCAGAGTAATCGCTGGGGACACTTCCTGTTCATCAACGGCCGCTATATCCAGTCGGTGACCTTGTCACATGCGCTGGGCGCCGGTTACGGCGAGTTACTGCCGAAGGGCATGTATCCCGTCGGGGCGCTGCTGCTGACGGTCAATCCGGGCGAGGTAGACGTCAACGTGCACCCGGCGAAAACGGAAGTTCGGTTGTCACAGGAGCGGGATATTCATGACGCCATTGTCGGCGCGGTGAAGGAGGGGCTTCGGCAGGACGGCATCATACCGGTGTTCAAAACAGGCGACAGACCATCCGACACGCAGTCCGCTAATCGGCTGACACTCGTCCAGCCGGAGCAGCCATACCGCCAGCAGGCGATACCCGGGATCGGCTCGCGCGGGTACGTGAATCCGCAGCAGATGAAAGAGTTGTATACCGTCCCTGAGCGGAACGTACCGAGCGGGGCGGGATCACTACCGGAGATTGTACGGGTCGATACCAGCACAGGCGAGATAATCGAGACGCCACCGGCGGTACGATCTGTAGCCGAGGGATCAACACAGCCGGAGAAGGAATCGCTGTCGGCCGACAATATTCGCCTGGTCGGCCGGTTTTCCGATCTGTATCTGGTGATGCAGGCGGGTGAGGACCTGTATGTGGTCGATCAGCATACCGCGCACGAGCGGGTGCTGTTTGAGGAGACGATTCGAAAGATCGAACAGCACCAGATGGTCGGTCAGCACTTGCTTTTGCCGGTGCAGGTGGAACTCGATCCGGAGCAGTTCGCCGTGTACTCGGAAGCGGGGCAACTGCTGAATGAGGCCGGGTTCGGGGTAGCGGAATTCGGCGGGCGAACGGTGCGGATCGAATCGGTGCCTATGTTACTATCCCGCAAATCGCCGGAGAAAGTATTGCGCAAAATAATCGACGATATCGCATCGCTGAAAAAAACCGGCCATGACCTGAAGAAGGCGATGGCACAATCGATCGCCTGCCGGGCGGCGGTGATGTCCGGCGACAGACTGAATGACCGGGAGGCGGTCGGCCTATTGGAACAGCTGCTGAAGTGCGAGAACAGGTATTCCTGTCCGCACGGGCGGCCGACCTTCGTGAAGATCAGCCGGACCGACCTCGACCGCCAATTTGGGCGCGCCTGACATGCTTCCGATTCCGATTATCTGCGGCCCGACTGCCTCCGGAAAGACCTCGCTGGCACTTGCGCTCGCCGCGGAATATCCGATTGAAATCGTTTCGGCCGATTCACGGCAATTGGTCAGGCATCTCGATATCGGCACCGCCAAACCAACGGCCGAAGAACAGGCGCGCGTGCCGTTTCATCTGATCGATGTCATCGAACCGGGGGAGAGATACAGCGCGTTCCGGTATATCGGCGACGCCTCACTCGCGATTGATCAGATTCTGAAACGAGGACGCATTCCCGTCGTAGTCGGAGGAACTGGATTGTATCTGCGGGCGCTGACCGACGGGGTGGTGGAAATCGACCAGTCGGACATGACGATTCGTGACCAGCTCGAAAGGGAGATGGCGGAAAACGGTCCGCAGGCGATGTATGAACGATTGAAACAAATCGATCCGCTGGAGGCGGCAAAGATCCACCCGCACAACCGCGTCCGCGTGATTCGCGCGCTGGAGATCTTCCACCTGACAGGAAAGTCGAAATCGGAGATCACGGCGACCGGTGGGCACCGGAAGCCAGATTACGCGTTTGAGTATTTCTGTCTCGCGCCGCCGCGAGCGGAGTTGTACGAGACGATCAACCGCCGAGTGGACAGAATGGTAGGCGACGGATTGGTCACAGAGTTCGAATCGCTGCTTGCGCGGGGCTACCTGGAAAGAATCCGCCGGGCCAACATTATCGGGTATAATGAATTGATAGATTGGCAGGAAGGGCGCTGGTCGCTGGACGAGGCGGTGGCCTCAATTAAGCAAAACACGCGGCGGTATGCCAAGCGTCAGATGACCTGGTTCCGGGGGCAGACGGGGAGCACGTTGTATGAAACAGCCGCGTCCATAAGGCAGAAGTTGCGGCTGAAGTGACGAAATTGAGCAGAAGGTGTTAAAAAACTTGACAGCTTTTCGCCTTCTGATTATATGGCAATGGGTTAGCAGAGATTTACGCGTAAAGCTCCGGCCTGTCGGCGTCGATATAAGCTGATAGGTCGGGTTTCCGGGAATGATTGAAGGTACCCTTGATGTTCGCTAACAAGCGGAGCTTTTTGTACATACTGGCTGGAATCGTCTTGGCGATCTCGGCGTTGCTTGCGGCCGGTTGCGGCTCACCGTCGGATGTTGCCAAACGGAGTCGCACCGAGTCCGGCACGTCGGCGACCAACGGCAGCTACTCCGATCGAATACCCGCGGATTCCATCGACGAAGACGAGCAGGATGCGCTCGATACGACCGGCCATCGGCCGCTACGGTACACGGGCGGGCCATCGGGGATGAACGCCAGCGTCGCCGAAGGCGACCAGACACTCAACGGCGATTATCCGCCGGAGGATGATGGCCTGTGGCAGTCGTTCAAACAGGCGGAGGAATACTACGCGATGGGGGTGATCGCCAACCGCGAGCAGAGTTGGGAAGAGGCGGAGTATTACTTCGAGAAAGCGCTCAAGATTCTCGGTTCGCTGGAGATCGATACCGATTCCTCGCTGACTCCGGAGGCGGTTCGCTACAATACGCTGCTTGACAATATCGTGGCGGATTACCGCATTTCGCTCCGCTCCATGGGTCGGCTCGATGAAGACGCGGCGCCATCGGCGATCATCGAGAGGTTCGGCGATGTCGAGGATAAGCTCGGCCTCGATTCAATGCAGGTTTACAGAGGCGAGGGGCGCTCGCAGACTTATGATCTACCGATAGTCGTCAACGATCGGGTCAAGAAATCGATTGTCTATTTCCAGACGGTGGCGCGCGACGCGTTCACCCGATATCTCTCCCGCTCGAAGAAATACCAGGCGCTGTTTACGCGCACCCTCAAGGAATACGGTCTTCCGCATGACCTGGTGTATCTGTGCCTGGTCGAATCCGGATATAACCCGCACGCCTATTCGTGGGCGCGGGCGATGGGGCTGTGGCAGTTTATCGCCTCGACCGGCCGGCTGTACGGATTGCAGCGGTCATGGTGGCTGGATGAGCGCAAAGACCCGGTGAAGGCGACCGACGCCGCCGCCCGGTTCCTGAAAGATCTGTACGCCAAGTTCGGCTCGTGGGATCTGGCGATGGCGGCTTACAACGGCGGCCCGGGACGGGTGGAACGGGAAATGAAACGCCAGCGCACCGGCGATTTCTGGAAGCTGCGGTTGCGCCAGCAGACGATGGATTACGTGCCGCTGATTTACGCCGCCGCCATCATCGCCAAGGACCCGGAAACCTACGGTTTTGGCGATGTGCAGTATGAACCGGAATTACTTTGGGAGGAAGTGACAATCGACCGGTGTCTGGAGTTGAAGACGATTGCCGATGACCTCGGGTGTTCGGTCGACGACCTGAGAATGCTCAATCCGGAACTGCTCAGGAATATCACGCCGCCGAACGAAAAAGGATACGTACTCAAGATTCCGGCCGGACAGCGCCAGAAGTTTCTCGCGTCGTACGACTCGTATCCGTCGCCCAAGGAATCGAACTGGATAAAGCACAAGGTTCGCCGCAAAGAATCGCTGGCGTCGATCGCGAACCGCTACGGAGTGTCGCAGTACTCGGTGCTGGAAGCGAATAACCTCTCTAAAAAGTCCAAGCTGAAAGCCGGCATGGAGCTGATCATTCCGGCGGCGGCATCGAGCGGCGGTGGAAGCGCCGGTTCGAAACGGGAATACAAGGTCAAAGACGGCGTCTACACCGTGAGACCCGGCGACACGATGTGGGATATTGCCAGGGCATTCGGTGTGACGACTGATGAACTGCGGCGGATCAATTACATGGGGAACAGTTCCCGCCTGCATATCGGGCAGAAGGTCAAGCTGCCGTCGTATGCCAACAAGGTATCGGAGAACTCATCTCCCACGAGGGAAGGAAGCGCCGATGCCGCGACGACCGTATCGAGATCTGGGGAGGTGGCTGACGATCAATCAGTCAGCTCCGGCGCGACCACGCAGTACACGGTGCGCTCCGGCGACACGATCTGGGACATTGCCCGCAAATTCAACACGCGACCTGAAGATATCCGGACCCTGAACGGACTCGGCCGCGGCTCGCGGATACATATCGGTCAGAAGCTGGTGGTAGCGCCGGGCACGGGGGCGCCGCAGGTGGTATTCTACGAAATCAAGAGCGGCGATACCATTGCGCTAATCGCTCAGCGCTACGGCACAACCATCTCGCGCATTCTTGCCGACAACCCGAACGCCGATCCGCGCCAGCTCCGGATCGGGGACAAGATCAGGATTTCCCGGCAGTAGAGACGGAGTATGGCCAGACCTCGCGACATAGTCATTGGCGTGGTGATCGCATTTTCGGTGCTCGTGGTGCTGGGCATTTTTGTGATGGGATTTTTCAGCTCGATGACGTCAGTCGATGAATTCGGCGTGAGCGGTCTCTCCGGCGGCAATGTCGGTGTGCTGGAAGTGGATGGGGAGATCAATGATGTCATGGCGCGCCGGCTGGTCAAACAACTGGACAAATGGGCCGAGACCGGGGCGATCAAGGCAGTCGTCGTGCAGGTCAATTCCCCCGGGGGAGGCGTGGCCGCTTCGCAGGAAATCTACGATGCGGTGCTTCGCGCCAAGAAAGAGAAGCCGGTGGTGGTGTCGATGGCGTCGGTGGCGGCCTCGGGCGGACTGTACGTCTCGTGCGCCGCAGACAAGATTGTGGCCAATCCCGGCACGCTGACCGGAAGCATCGGTGTGATATTCAAATTCCACACCTTCAAGACTCTGATGGACAAAGTGGGGATCGGCACCGAGACGGTCAAATCAGGCGAACTCAAAGATGTCGGCAGTTACTCGCGCCCCATGACCGAGAAGGAACAGAAGATGCTTCAATCGGTTGTCGATGACACCTACGAGCAGTTTGTGGCGGCCGTCGCGGAAGGGCGGGATTTGTCCGAGGAAGAGGTAAGAAAGTTTGCCGACGGGTCGGTCTTCACGGGCCGCCAGGCGTTGGACCTTGGGCTGGTCGACTCTTTGGGTGGCCTGCATGAAGCGGTCCAACTTGCGGCCGATCTCGGTAACGTTAAGGGGGACATAAACATAGTTCGGCCGTATCGTCGGGAGACGGTGTCGATCTTTGATCTCCTGGGCAAATTTATGGGGAAATTCGATGCGGCGGTGGGGAGTAATTTCGACGGGCCTCAGCTCATGTACCTGTTCGAATGACATAGGTGCATGTGGCACACTGAATTTCACAAAAAAAGTAGTGGACAACGGCGCAGATTTCTCTTTCTTTCTGACCGTTGAAGAGTATCTTCACCGTCTGTAACAGCTTATCATTATGATGATTAGCGGCTCGTTCCAGTCGATGGAGAGCATATTGAGGTTGAAAGAAGAAAAAGTGATAAATCCCTTATTAACGAGGGAGGACACAGTGACGAAAGCGGACTTGGTCGAAAAGGTGGCTGAAAAGACCGGCCTGACACGGACGGATGTGGCGGTAGTTGTTGATTCATTTCTCGATACGGTGAAGAAGGCGGTCGAGAATGGACACAACATTGAGATTCGCGGATTTGGCACGTTCAAAATCAAGGTGCGCAAAGCCCGCAAAGCTCGCAATCCGCGCACGGGTGATGTCGTGCCTGTTCCGGATCGGAAGGTGCCGGTGTTTAAGCCGTCGAACGAATTCAAGAACATGATCACGAAGCTTTCTTTGTAACAGTCTAACCGGAAGATGGAGGATCGATGCCCTGCGGAAGAAAACGTAAACGGCATAAGATCAACACGCACAAGAGGAAAAAGCGCAGACGCGCTGATCGCCACAAAAAGAAACTGAGATAGGCGCCTTTAGGAAAACGGCTCCCATGCGACGAGCAGTATTTTCCTCTTGGTGTCCGCAGGGCGTACAGCCGGTCATCATGCCGGNTGGACCTCGCTCGACGTAACTAGCATAGACGCAATCGGTTGCTGCATCGTCGACAGTGTTGAATGCCCACTCGCCTGAGTGGGCATTTTTATTGCCATCTCCGGGGGAGGTGAAGAATACCTGGTATACNCTCGCATTCGGCGCAATGGTCGCGATCGCCACGNTGGTCTCCCCGGCACGNGCAGACCGCACCGATTTTCGTGTAAACGATGATGGCGCTCCGGTGGAACACAGTCATCCCAAGGTGGCGGTGGCCGAAGGAGCCGGATTCGCCGTGGTATGGTCCGATTTCCGCAACGGACAAAACGACATCTTCATCCAGCGGTACACCCCGGATGGCCAGCCGGTCGGCGCGAACACCTGTGTAAACGACGACACGGTACTCGCCTATCAGGCCGGTCCGGCGCTGGCGACGGATCTCTCCGGCAGTTACTCCGTGGTGTGGCAGGACTACCGTACCGGCGTGTACCCATTCGACCCCGCCATCTTTCTCCAACGCTTTGATTCGGCGCTAACGCCACTCGGCTCAAATCGCAACCTGACCACCGAGCGGCCCGACACGCTGAAAGAGAATCCCGATATCGAACTGAGTCCGTGGGGGACCGGGGTGCTGGTGTGGGCAGACTATCGCAATCGCAACTGGGATATCTATGGACAGCTTATATCGTCGACCGGCACGCTGATCGGCTCGAATTTTAAGATCAACGACGATGTCGGCAGTTTCCAGCAGCATGCACCACGCGTCTCGATATCATCCGAGGGATGGTTCGTGGTCACGTGGTACGACAACCGATCCGGCAACGACGACATTTTCGCGCAGCGCTTCGACACCTCGGGACAGAAACTGGGTGTCAATACGCGCGTCAATTCCGACAATTCGACGACCCGTCAGGCGTTTCCGGACGTGGCTGCCGACGGCTCCGGCCACTTTACCGTGGTCTGGGTGGATTGGCGCAACGGCATCTATCCCGCCAATCCGGACATCTTCGCGCGACGGTTCGATCGGCTGGGACAGCCGCTGACGGCCGACAAGAAAGTGAATACCGACGGCACCGCCCGTGCCCAGCGGGAGCCGGCGATTGCCGCCGACCGGATGGGGAATGTGGCGGTGATCTGGTCGGACTCGACCGGAACATCGTGGGATATTATCGGACAGATGATCGATGTCGACGGTGTGGTGCGCGAGGCGAATTTCCGGGCCAATCAATTCGGCGATTCGGCGCAACTTCAGCCGGATGTCGATCTGGACGGGCGATATCGCTACATCACTTGGACCGACCGCCGCAGCGGTCAGTACGACGTCTACGCCTCGATCACGAAATACAACGATCCAACTTTGACGGCGTCGCCGGCTACGCTGAGTTTTCGCATGGATGTCGCCGATGGCGGCGTCTCGCTTCCGCTGGTGATCAACCATACCGGATATAACCGACTCGATTTTCAGGTGGCTTCATCGGATGCGTGGTTATCCGCTACGCCGAGTAGCGGTACGACGCCCGATACGATCATGGTATCAATTGCGCCCGGACAATCGGCGGGCACGCATTTCGGCAGTTTGACGCTTGTCGATGTTCTCCGTCACGATTCCTCGACGGTCGTTCCGGTGCGGCTCGACGTCACCGCGCCGGCACTCTCGGTCTCGTCGGACACGATTCGGCTGCAGGGGATTGCCAACAGCGCCGACACTGCCCGGCACCGCATGAGCATCCGAAATGCCAGTACGGGTCACCTCACGTGGAATGTCGGCTCCGACAGTTCCTGGATTTGGTTTTCCCGCCTGTTGGGGAGCGAAGGGGACACGCTGACAATTGGCGGGCTGGGGAATTCGCGAGCGGCCGGAATGTATGCCGCCCCCGTCATTTTCACCTCGCCGGAAGCGACGAATTCCCCGGAGACGGTGACGGTTCTCCTGAAACTGATTCCGCAGGGAAGCGACACCGTTGCACTGGGCCCGGCCCAATGCCAGATGCATGAATCGTTCCAGCTCCCGGTGACCGTGAGGGCCTCATCGTCGATCCGAGAATTGTGCCTTCCGTTAGCATTCGATTCGGCCTGGATTCAAATTGATTCGGTGAGGGGATTGGATGCCCTTCCCGCAAGCATGACCATTACCGCAGGCGGTAATTCGACAACCGGACTGTATGTCATCTCAGTGTCCAACTCCGGTTCGGATTCGCTGGTACCCGGAACGTATCAGCTCGCCACAATATTCGGCACGGCGAAAGACCGTGAAGGAGTTACGCTCATGGAAGCCGGTCAATCCGATACGCTGACTGCTTCCGCTCTGCATACCGACGGCGGCAGGTACGCAGTGGCTGTCATGGCCGGTGAAGTCACGGTTGGCAGCCCCACGGATGTAAGCGACAATCCCATCTCTGCACCTGCTCGACTGGAACTTTCACAAAACCATCCTAACCCGTTCAACGGTGGGACG
>PQAP01000203.1:13443-22138 GCA_003105265.1 candidate division GN15 bacterium
TCACCTCACGGAGACGTTATGACGTGTAATCGCTTGGCTATCGGGATCGTATTGGGAATTGGCGTAGTGGCATGTGCGGCTCTGGCCGATGAAACCGGCCGGGTGTACGGAAGAATTACGACCAGCGACGGCGATACGTATGAAGGACTGATTCGCTGGGACAAGAACGAAGCAGACTGGGTGGATATCCTGAACGGCACCAAGGATCGGGACAACGACAGCGATTTCGAACGAAAGCGGCGTTCCAGTCGGTCTCGCCGCAACATCAAGATTTTCGGTCTGTACCTGGAAGATGTCGGTAACGGCTACCTGTTGTCGAGCGCGGCTTCGGGGATAAGGATGGGACATATCAGGACGCTCGAACCGGATGGCGACGACGCCGCCTTGCTAACGCTGAAATCCGGCAAGACGGTGGAGCTGTCCCAGGGGTCTACCGATATCGGCACGAATATCCGGGAGATAATCATCGAAGATAAGAATGAAGGTGAAGTGGAACTCTCCTGGGACGACATCGAGAAAGTCGAAATGCTGCCTACCCCGCCAGGTGCGAAGTCAGCGCTGGGTGAACGTCTGTACGGCACGCTGACCACGCGGGCCGGGGACCAGTACACCGGGTTCGTTTGCTGGGATATGGACGAGACGATGTCATCGGACGTGCTGGAAGGCGAATCGCGCGACCGCAGCCGGAAAATCAAGTTCGACAAGATCGCGGCGTGCGAGCGGTACAGCGCTTCGGCGTGTGAAGTCACCATGAAGACCGGGGAAAGCATGGTGCTCCGGGGGACGAACGATGTGGATGAAAGCAATCGGGGAATCACGATATCCGATCCGGCGTTCGGCGATGTGACCGTGAGCTGGGGAGAGTTCGACAAGCTGGAGTTCAAACCGGCGGCGGCTCAGGTGACGTATGATCGCTTTGACGGCGGCCGACCGCTGCATGGCACGGTGTACACTGAAGACGGCGAGAAATATACGGGGACGCTCCGCTGGGACGACGATGAGGAGTACACATGGGAGCTGCTCAACGGCAGCTACCGCGACGCCGAGTTTCAGATCGAGTTCGGGTTGATCAAAAAGATCGAGAAGCAAAGTTCACGGTCGACAATGGTGACCGTAAGCGACGGCCGGACCTTCCGTCTGCGGGGGTCGAACGACGTCGACGAGGACAACAAGGGAATCAGGATCAAGGTGGACGGCGGGAAGGAAGTGGATGTCGACTGGGAGGATTTCGCCAAGGTCGAATTCAACTGACCGCGCACAGGCACAAAAGCCCCACATTCGTTGCTGACACAGCGAACACCACTGGCCGCCGCAAGGCGGCCTTTGTGTATGCCGCACATGGGCCGACTAGACGGGACAGTTTGGCAGGAGGTAGCCACCGCCGGTCAGGTAGCTGACGATTGCGCTCAGGTCGGCCAGATCGACGATACCGGATGCGTTCACGTTTGCCCCGTTTGGGCAGGGGAGGGTGTAACCACCCGCGGTCAGGTAACTGACCAGCGCACTGAGGTCGGCAAGATCGATGATGCCTGTGTAATTGACGTTGCCGCGATTTCCGACGCAGCAGCACGCATCGCCGAGGCCATCGTGATCGGTGTCGATCTGGTCTTGGTTCGGGGTGTCAGGGCAGTTATCGACGTCATCCGGAACGCTATCCGAGTCCGTATCCTGTTCCACTCCCCAGAGCCGGACGGTGTTATCCCACGAAGCCGTGGCTAGAATGGTTCCGTCCGGACTGAACGCCCCGCGGAGAACCGGTGCCAAATGTCCCGACAGGCGCTTGAGTAGTGCGCCTGAAGCGGCGTCGCGAAGCGCCACTGATCCATCATGGCCGCAGGTTACAAGAAGAGAGCCGTCGGGACTGAAGTTGACGCAGTTTACCCAGCCCTGACCCGCCGGCTGCGACCAGATCAAGCTGCTGTCGGCGAAATTCCACATCCGGACGGTGCCGTCATCAGCGGAGGATGCGAGCTTCGTGCCGTCCGGGCTGAACTTGACGTAGCCGACATTCCCCGAGTGGCCTCGCAACACGCAGACACAGCTGCCGGTCTCACTGTTCCAGATGCGGACGGTATAATCCACTCCTGATGAAGCAATCAGGTTCTGAGTTGGATTAAAATCCACCGAGAGCACTTGTGCCGTGTGGCCGGAAAGCGTTGTGATTTCGGCGCCCGTGCTCGGGTCCCAGATCCTGACGGTGCGATCAAAACTACCGGACACCAGACGGCCGGTGCTTTCCTGAAAGTCGATGCTCCAGCAGCCGCCGGAGTGACCGAACAGCGTCCGCTCGAGCGTATCGGCCTCGATATTCCACAACCCGATGCGGCCTTCCGCACCGGCGAATCCGTCAGCTGCGCCATAAGCGAGAAATCGGCTGTCAGGGCTGAATGCCAGCCCGACAATCCAGCCGGTATAGCTGCCGGCTCGATGCCATTTGGCAAGCGAATCGATGCTGCGTACCAGCACCTGCCCGTCCTGTGCGCCGGAGGCCAGCAACTTGCCGTCGGGACTGAACGCCACCGTCCAAACGCCGGAGGTATGGCCGGTCAAACTCTCAATCAGGGTGGCTGAAGGCGCATTATTCAGGGTTATCGGCAGCAGCAAATGTTTCATGGCGGCGGCCCTAATTACGACAGGCATCTCGACAACGGCAAGCAGCAAGATTGCTGCAGCCACGCACCTGAGTGCCGCGGACAGTCCTCTCATGGACGAAGTCGGCATTGCGGAAATCCGGTCGGACGGATTGAGTAGAGTCACGTTTGTCCCTCGCGAATCTGAGCATTGTATAGCGCAAAGACGAGCGGAAGACGCGAATGTGCAGTCTTACTACATCCGCCGGAATGATTTCCTAATAATGATAAAGCGAGACCAGTTTCCCTATGCCGGATATTTGCCGTCAATATATTGCCGCAGATAGCGGTTTTCGGCGACATAACCGTCGATCTGGGTCTTGACGATATCGCCGACTGACAGGAGGCCGATCAACCGTCGGCCGTCGACGATCGGGACGTGCCTGATCCGGTTGTTGGTCATCACGGTCGCGATATACTCGATATCGTCGGTGGGGAGGCCCACGATAAGATTGGTGGACATGTGATCGCCGACTACGGAGTTGTCGACCACGCCGGAGTTGTCGTAGATCAGGCGAAAGATATCTTTGTCGGAGATGATGCCGACCAGTTCCCAGTTGTCGGCAACGACCGGCAGGCAACTGATGCGGTGCTCGATGAGTAACTGCATGGCCTGGCGAACAGGGGTTGTGCGCTTTGCCGTAATAATGGCTTTTCCCAGCAGGGCTTCTCTGACCAGCATGACCGAACCTCCGTGAAAGCTGAATCGTTAGGGGGACTACCGATCCGTATTAACCGTTGAGCCGGACCGACAGTCCTATTATCTTAAATGCAAAAATGCGGCCTCCGGGTCCCGGAAGATGAATGAGGGTAACGTCGTGAAACATCGCGGGTCAAGCCGAAAATGTAGTTGTTGGGTCTTTGTTTTGGCCGGGGTGGTGCTGGCGGCCGCCGGCGGGACGGTATCGCAGTCACGCGACCAATCGGTCCTGCGGTTCTACTGGGACAGGGCGAGGGCCGTGTCCGAAGCGGGAGACCCCATAGCCCACGGCGCCCGATTTTCGTACGAGGCCACGACCTATTACAAGAGTATCGGCAAGGCCGGAGTGGTGACGCTGGAAGACTCGCTGAAGGAGATTCGATTCTACAGCTTCGGTAACCTTGATTCGACGCGAGTGCTGGTTCAGTCCGAAAGGAAGTCGCTCCAGCCGGATTTGTCTGTCCCGGCCGTTTTCGACAGCAGCTATATCCTGAATTTCTTTCCCAACGACACCGGCGGGCCTGAGATAGCGATCGGGTTCGAGGCAGACAGCGCCCACGCTGACCGGCCGGAGGGGCTGGCTATTCTGGACCGAAATCTGTATTACCCCAAATGGCTCTATCTCTCCTACCGGCACAAGAGCGGGTTCCGGCATTTCAGCCGGGCATTCCGATTTACGCAGACGGACGGCTTCATCTTTCCCGATTCGACCTGGGAAGTGGCCGTGATCGACCAGATATTCACCACCCGGTCGTACCGGATAGAAACGGGCGTAACCAACCTGAAGGTGTACCGGTAAGCCCGGTCCGTGAAGCTTCTTGCCAATGCATTGAGGGTCCTGTAACTTCGTTCTGTCATGGAAGTCCAGCTTGACCAGATGAAGGCGCAAATCCTGTCGCGGCCGGAGCGAATACCGCGACATATCGCCATCATTATGGACGGCAACGGTCGGTGGGCGGCGCTCCGCAACGAACCGCGCACGTTCGGGCACGAGGCCGGGGTGAAGGCGGTCAAAGAGGTGGTCAAGGCATCCGGGGAGCTTGGGCTCAAGTACCTGACACTGTACACGTTTTCGGTGGAGAACTGGAAGCGGCCCAAGGCGGAAGTGGACGCCCTGATGTCGCTTCTGTCACGCACGACGCGCGACCAGTTGAGCGAGTTGATCAAGAATGACGTCAAGTTAATCACCACGGGTCGAATCAACGGTCTGTCGGCGGCGCGCCGGGCGGTCCTGAGCGAGGCGGTCAAGCGGACGCGGAACAACAAGGGGCTGGTGCTGAATCTCGCGCTCAACTACGGCGGACGGACAGAAATCCTGGACGCGGTGAAGGCGATTGCCAACGGCATCAAGGCAGGAATTATCGACCTGCCGGATATCGGTGAGGAGTTGTTCTCGAGTTTTCTGTATACAGCCAACATCCCTGATCCCGATCTCCTGATTCGGACATCGGGAGAACAGAGAATATCCAACTTCCTGTTGTGGCAGACGAGCTACACGGAGCTGTACATAATCGATACGCTGTGGCCGGATTTCGGCCGCAAGGAATTGTTTGAAGCCATTCTCGAGTACCAGACGCGTGAGCGGCGGTTTGGGAAGGTGGCGGGAGAAACTGAGGAGTGAGTCGAAATCTATTGATCCGCACGGCGGTCGCGGCGGTCACCATACCGCTGATACTCTGGATAAGCTACCAAGGCGGCATCTGGCTGTTCGGCATGGTGGCGCTCTTCGCGGGGGCGGCGCTGCTGGAGTTTCTGATGAACGAAGGTTTTCGCGCCGGGGAATTACTTTTTTGGATGGCCTTCATTGCGGTTATCGGATGCCTTATGGCAGTCTCGATTGTCCTGCCGCCGTTTCCGGTACACTCGCCGCAGGCGGGGCATTCGCCGCTCTCGGTGGTCGCACCGGTGATAATTGTCTTCTTCCTGCTATCGGGGATGTGGAGTGCCACGGGCAAACGGCCGCCGGCGGAACTGTTTCAGCGCCACGCCCGGTTGTTCTGGGGCGTGGCCTACATCGGGCTTCTGTATCCGTTCGTATACGCTGTGGGATTCGACGATCGCATTCGGCAGCTTTCTACCGCCAATTCCGGTGGCGATCTACTACTATTTCTATTCGGGCTTTTGTGGGTGGGAGATACGGCAGCGATGGGAATCGGCAAATGGCTGGGCCGGCACAAACTGGCGCCGGCGGTCTCGCCGAATAAGACGGTGGAAGGGTTTATCGGCGGTTTGGTCGGGTCGCTCGCGGTTGGTGTGCTGATGGCGTTCTGGAAGTTCGATCAGCTGCCGATGTATCACGTTCTGCTTCTGGCGCTCGGATGCTCTTTGTTCGGTCAGCTTGGCGATCTGGCAGAGTCGATGTGGAAGCGTTCGCTGGGGATCAAGGATTCCTCGGCGATCATCCCCGGGCACGGCGGGGTGCTGGATCGATTCGATTCGCTTCTCTTCGCGGCGCCGTTCATGTACGGATACCTGACATGGCTGGTTGGCTGAAAGCGGTCGATCTGTTTTTTGCCGCCCGCCCGATGCTGCATCTCCCGATCTGGAGCATCTATCTCGTCTGCCTGCATTATCACCACCAGCTTGACGGCGGGCGATTCGACCGCTGGAATCTTCTGATGCTTCTCTGCCTCAGCTTTCTCGCGGCCGGGAGCTATTGGTGGAACCAGTCATTCGATGCCGAGTCGGATTTTGAAAATCGGAAACTCGGATTTCTTCAGCGGGGATTTCTGAATCGGGCTCAGTTGAGTTCGGCGTTCCTGATCAGCTCGCTGGTCGGGTTGGCGATTGCGCCGATCTACTCGGCTCTCGTTCTGGCTATATTCGCGCAGGCGTTTGTGCTCTCCTTCACCTACTCGGCGCCGCCGTTTCGATTGAAAGATCGCCCCTTTTGGGGATTGTTCGCCAATGCCTGGGGAATCGGATTTCTGGTCCCGTTCTGTGTTATGCCGGAGTTGACTATTCACAATGCCGGACTTCTGGGGTGGGACAATCCGATCTACTTCTTTTTCGCGGTCGCCTCGATCTACATAATCACGACTATCCCCGACGCCGCCGGGGACCGGCTCGCGGGCAAACGGACGATCGCGGTGCTTTTCGGAAAGCGGGCGGCACTGGTGCTGGCACTGATTCTGGTCCTGCTCTCGGCTGTCATAGCATATTGGTCGGGCTATGTGCTGCTGTGCGGGATATCACTGGCGTCCGCCCTGACTATTGTCACGGCCATAGTTTTTCGGTCGGTTCGGGTGACGCTGGCCGCGGCCAAGACTCCGATACTCCTCCTGACCATTCTCGCCGGCTATTTCTATCCGGTCTATTTCGTGTTTATCATTGTTCTGGTCACCCTGACGCGGTTATACTATGCCCGACGGTTCCATATGACGTATCCAAGGTTGGCCTGATGCGATTTCTTGTCACTGTTCTCTTCTCCTGTCTCGTGCTCGCCGCCTGCCTGCCGAGTCCACGGTATGGGCGGACGGAATCGAATACGCCGCGCAGCGCAGTCAAAGCGGAGCAGTGGCGTTCCACCAATGACAACCTTCGTTTTGGCCTTATCATTTCCACGTATCTTGGCAAGCCGTACTCCGGCAGTTCGCGGTATCAGCAGGGGATCGATTGCTCGCTGTTTACGCAGGAAGTGTACCGTGAATTCGCNANGGTGACACTCGGGCGAACGGTGGAGAGTCAGCTACAGGCCGGACGCGAGGTTCTCCGCGANCGTCTNNTGCCGGGNGANCTNGTCTTNTTCACNACCGAGCGGGACCGGGTGTCNCATGTCGGCATTTATGTCGGNTANAANGACTTCGCNCATGCNTCNTCNTCNGGCGGCGTNATTCTCAGCAGCTTGAGCGAACCGTACTGGGCGAAGCGCTTCACGGCCGCCCGCCGGGTGATCGAGCCGGACCGACGGGATTGAACCGGAGATCGTTGCCGCCTGTTATTCATGCGCCATGCGTGAGCCGCTGACCACCAAGCTCCAGAACCTTCCGACATCCCCGGGGGTCTATCTTTACAAGGACGTCCAGGGGCGGATCATCTATGTCGGCAAGGCAAAGAACCTCCGCAATCGCGTCCGCACCTATTTTCAGAGCACTCTCGATCCGGACAGCAAAACGGCAGCGCTGGTCGAGCGAATTGCGGATCTCGATCTTATCGTCACGCACAATGAAGTCGAGGCGCTGATTCTGGAAGCCAATCTGGTTCGGGAAAACAAGCCGCGATATAACATCCACCTCAAGGACGACAAGCACTTTCCGTACATCAGGGTGAGCGTCAACGAGCCATTCCCGCGCGTGACGGTGGTGCGTCGACTGGCCAAAGACGGGGCGCGGTATTTCGGACCGTACACGGGTATCGGCGGCGTGCACAAGACGGTGCAGTTTCTCACCCGGCTGTTTCGCATTCGGACGTGTGACTACGTTTTGCCGGCGCCTCCCGGCAAGCAGTACAAAGTATGCCTCGACTTTCACATCGGACGCTGCGGCGGACCGTGCGAGGGGCTGCAATCGGAAGAATCGTATCGGCAGAATGTGAACGCCCTGCTGATGGCGCTGGCGGGACGGACGAAGGAACTGATACGCGTGCTCGGCGAGCGGATGCAGAAAGCATCGGATGAGCTTCGGTTCGAGGAAGCGCGCCAGCTTCGCGATCAGATCGAGGCCTTGCGGGCGGTCTCGCAGAAGCAGAGTGTGGATATCGGCGAGTTCACCGACAACGACATCATCGGTCTGGCCCGCGAGGGGACGGAAGCGATTACGGTCGTGATGCAGTTTCGCGAGGGGGCGCTGATCGGGCGGCAGGAATTCGCGCTCGACACCGATAAGGGAGACACCGATGACGCGGTAGTGCAGACATTCCTGACACAATACTACAATCATCAGCCGAATTTGCCGGAGGAGATAATCGTGCCGACCGAACTCCCGGATCTAAAGCTTTTGGAAAAGTGGCTGAAAGAGGCGGCCTCGACGCCGGTGCGCCTGGTGGCGCCGAAAATAGGCGATGGTCTTCGGCTGGTGCAGTTGGCGAATAAGAACGCCCGGCTCGTGCTCGATGAGCGGCTGATTCATAAGAAGGCGATGGCGGATCGGACCAGCAAGATGGTGTTGAGCTTGAAGGATGAATTGGGGCTGGCACGGTCGCCACGGACAATGGTTTGTTTTGATATTTCCAACACGGGCGAGACGGATTCGGTCGGCTCGGCGGTTTATTTCGATAACGGGGTTCCGAAGAAGGGGGAATACCGGCACTTCAAGATCAAAGGCGTAGCGGGGCAGGACGACTTCAAGATGATGCGGGAGGTGGTGGGGCGGTATTTCTACCGTCGGCAGGAAGAGAAACGGCCGATGCCTGATCTCGTCGTAGTCGA
>PQAP01000204.1 GCA_003105265.1 candidate division GN15 bacterium
GGGATCCCCTTTGGCATCGTAGAAAATACGGTCCTGGCATTTCGATCCGCGCACGGCGGCTGCGGCAAATCCCAGCCCGATCTCGACGCCTTTCACCGAGGGGATTGCCATGAGCGCCCCCGCCAGACGGCCGTCGAGACGATTATCCCACTGCGAGAATCCGCCCAGCCCGACCGGGATGCCGCGAACGATGACCTCCACCACGCCGCCCACCGAATCCCGCTTCTTCTTCGCCTCGCGGATGGCCGCCATCATCTCGCGGCCTGTTTTCGATTCCGCGCACCGGACCGGTGACTCCTCCGTGATGCTGCGCAGTCGCTCGAGATTATTCAGCGGCACATCCTTCTTTATCGCTGCCTCGCCAATTCGAATCACGTGCGATGCGAACTCGACGCCGAAATGTTCCAGCAATTGCCGCGCCAGGGATCCGGTCGCCACGCGGGCAGCCGTTTCGCGGGCAGAAGCCCGCTCCAGTACATTGCGCAGATCGTGTTGATTGAGTTTGATACCCCCGGCCAGATCGGCGTGCCCCGGTCGTGGCGTGTGCGTCTCGTAGGCGAGCCGTCGCTCGCGGACTCCCAGCGCGGCCGGAATCGGCTTGACCGGATCCATAATCAATGACCAGTTCGCCCAATCGCGGTTTTCGATCACGAGCGTGATCGGCGATCCGAGAGTCACGCCGTGCCGCAGCCCGGACCGGATGGTGACGCGATCCTGCTCAATTTTCATTCTCCCGCCCCGCCCGTACCCCTTTTGTCGCCGCAGCAGTTGAAAATTGATTTGGGTAATATCGATTGGAAGACCGGCCGGCAGGCCGTCAAGGATCGCCGTCAACTGCGGGCCGTGAGATTCCCCGGCCGTAAGATATCGTAACATAGGTCTAACATAAGACGGGGAACGGGAAAGGTCAATGGGACGAGTATGACGATCAATCTTGCTTTGGGTCGTCAGGTGTCACGATTTCGGAATCGATCGACATGGTCAACAGGCGCTTGGCTACGCGCTCGTCGATATTCATTGCCTGTGACATATGGTAGAACGCCACCTCATCGATCGGCGAGATTTCCTTTATCTCGGCAATCACCGCCAGAATTCTTTTGATGGCATTTTCCATCACGGCCAAGCTCCCCGGCAGGTCCTTGAGCAGGCGGGCGTCGTCGTGACGGTCCAATCGCTGCCGCAAAAGCTGGATGTGACCGTACCAGCCGGCAGCGGCATTGTTGATGTAATGCGAAAGCGTGGCGATGGCGACATTCTTGGATTCAGTCGCACCCCGATTGCGTTCTTCGAGCAGCAGCTGGCGCGTCAGTTCCTGTCGCTCTTTGAAGAGATTCTGCACGGTCAGGAACGAGCGCCACATCTCCTTGTTGGCGCGGGCCAGAATCTCATCGACGGTCCCGATGTCGGCATCGAGAAAGGCCGACAGTTTAATCGTGTCCGGCATGATGGTCGAAACGATCTGTTCCAACTGCTCGGAGGTGAGGCCGAGCGCCTCGCGCATTTTCTCCACCCCATGCAGCTTGACTATCGGATCGGAGTCGTATCCCTCGATACTTTCGTGACACAGCAGCACGGCAAGTCTCAGCACTGAGGTCAGGTTCTTGCCGGCGGTATCCGTCTGGCAATTGTGATGCTCTCCGATTGCGGCACAGATGTCCGCAGGGAGATTCCAGCGACGAGCGAGTTCCCGGCCGGCCTCAGTGTGGCCGATACCGAAGGTCTTCTTCTCAGCTTCTTCCAGGGAATCGGAATTGGTTTTGCGAGCGACAATATCCTTGTACTGAGCCGGATAGTGATGGACGAAAAACAGCACCCCCAGATCGTGCAGCAGACCGCAGATGAATGCTTCTTCGGTCGCCTTCATCCCGACCGCACAGGCGATTTTCTCAGCCGCCACGGCGACCGACAGCACGCCCGAATAGAAGGCCTTGGGGTCGATATGTGAGACGTCCTTGAACCGCGCCGGGTTCAGGACGCTTGACGACAGGGCAAGGCACTTGACGGTCGCGAATCCCAGAACCTGCACCGCCTGATGCACGGTGGTGGGATGAGCATACCGCTGATAATACGGCGAATTGGCAAACCGCAGCAGTCGGCTGGTCAGGGCCGGGTCCTTGAGAATGATGTCGGCCAGAAGGTCCGAGCGCAGGTTTCTGCTGTCAATCGCCTGAAGCAATTCGCTCAGGACTTGCGGGAGAGAGAGCAGGTCACGCTCTTTGCGAATCCGATCAAGAATATGGGCCCTGTCGATCGTACGCTCAGCTACAAAGCTCATGTGGTCAATTATCGGCAACTACCACTAAAACCTTAAGCCGCTATGATATCGCAAGTTACGCGACCGATTCGGTCCGCTTTACAATCGCCGACGAATCCTTCGCTTTCCGAGTGCGCGATGATCGGGAATAATTGCTACAGAGCCAGGCGGGCCGATGTCGATTTGACGACATCGGCAAGTTGCTCAATGCGGAAGGGCTTATACAACACCTGTGACACGCCGGCCTCCTGCATCTGACCGGAATCGACACCCGTCTCCCATCCGGTAATCAACACAATCGTTGTGTCGGGATACTGACGGTGAATTCGCCGCGCGACTTCCATCCCCGACATATCGGGCATCGCCAGATCGGTCAGGACAAGATCGAAGCGATCGGCCGCCGCCAGTCGCAACCCCTCTTCGCCGGAGCGTGCCGTTTCCACGCGATACCCCATCGATTGACACATGGCGGAGACCAGGTCGAGAATCACGGGCTGATCATCAATGGCGAGAATCTTCATCGTTCTCCCGAAGTGTGAATCTGCAACCTGATGGCCTCCCGTTTGGACCGGGAACTTGAAACTCAGGTAGGCCGGGGTCGAGCCGATGCGATCATAGGCGTAGAAGCACGGTTCCGAAGCGAGGTGAGTGAGAAAGATGTCGGCCGGGCGGGCATGCAACGCCCGTTCGGCGATCTCGTAATCGCCAAACGTGGACACATGATCTACCGGCGGGAAATTCCGGCGATGGCGCGAAATATCGAGATACACGTATCCCTCGCGTTCGTAGGTCGAGATCGTCATGATGTCGTCGTCAGGAATAGCCGAGGCGAATCGGTCAATGACACTCTCGAAAAACTGCCGAAACACGGATGTTCCCAGAGCCGTCTGGTTCACCCGGCCGAACCGCCGAACGATTTCACGGGCACGTCCTCCCGCCATGTATAGATCGCCGGAAATGCGGGCGGTCTGCAGCACGCCATCGACCGACGCGTTGATGTCACCGCTGCCGTCGATCGGCGTGACGGGATGCTGCGGCTGTTCAACCCCGACATCGGCCACTCTCTTCAGCACATTCGCCGCCCGTTCCGCCTCGGCAATGATGCTGGTGAGTTCGGCTTTCATATCGCCGGACAGCTGCTCCTGGTTCAGCGCGAGACCGGCCGTGCCAATCACGGCCGAAAGATGATTATTGATGTCGTTGACCAGACCGGACACTCCCGGCGCGCTGAAGTCAGCAGAGGTGCCGCTTTGGGCGGACCGAACGGCATCGACGGTGAGCCGTAGTGAGTATAAACCGCCGGCAAGCGTCAGTAGTCGCTCCCACTCTGCCGCCTCTTCGGGTGTCACCGAAGGGAGCAGGATCGCCGCGATGCCGATAACCGTCTCGCTCCGCCCGATCGGACAGAACGCCGCAAAGGACGGCAACTGATTCTCGTCGAAGAGGCGATGCAGCAGATGGCGATTCTCCGGGTGAAACGTCTCAAATGCCTCCAGCACGCTCTTTTTGCCGACCGCGAAATACGGCTCCCTTGTCGCACCCACTGTCGATAATAAGCCCTCGCCGGCAGCAATCACGGTCTCGCGTAGAATTGAAGGGTCGGCGCCGATCACTCCCGATGTGGTGTAAGAAGCATCCTCATGACGTTGAAACGCCACTACGATGCCGCTTGGCGGTATGACCTCCTGTATCTGAGCCAGAAAATAGTCGAGGGCCGCCTCCGACGTACGATTGTCAAACGGGCCCGATAGCAGCGCAATAACCTTGTCAAAACCGGCGCGCCGGCTCAGATCTCGTCTGACTATCTCACTCTGCCTCATTGCGGCGAACACAATCTGTCCGAGCAGATCCAGAATCCGGAGTTCCCTTTCCCCGACTTCAAACGGTGCCCCTTCTTTTCGCAGCAGGAGTGACTGCGGGACCGGGCCTGACGGCAGCGGCACAATCAGGTTCGAGCGCACGACTATCGTCCGGCCCCCTTGGTCAGTGGTCTCCTGATTGATGATCATCGGCTTGTGGCGGTCAACCGCATCGATGAGCGCGGTTCGCAGCGCTTCGGACAATTCCTCGCGGGGTCCGCCGCCGACAATCTGAAGTCGTCCCGATTGCAGCGAACAAACATGTACGGACGCCGCGCCGTACAGCCCGACCATCCCTCTGCAAACCAGCACATCGGCCTCAGGTGACGCGAGTTCCTGTAACGCCTGATGAAGTCGTGACAGGATCGTATCCGTATCCTGCGCCCCGGCCTCCAGCTGCGATTTCGCCACTGACAGTTCGCGGCCCAGGCGCGCAGCCAGTATCCGCTCGGCCAGCCACTGCGCCACCGGTATCAGGTAGCGGACATCAATTCGCCCGAACGCCCGTGGCGGTTCGGCCAGCAGCACAATGGCGCCGATCTTCTCGCCGCCGGATATCAAGGGCAATACCAGCGATGAGCCAAACCTGGATTCAGCCGCTCGGCCATGTTCGCCGGCAAACTCAAACGCCCCGGCGATAACCGGCGCGCCATCTTCGATCGCGTGCGTGATCAGATTGCGCCCGAGCGGGTATTTCTCGAGTCCGGCCGTCTCGTTCTTGGTCAGGCCCAGTCCGGCCCCGAGTATCAGCTGACCTTTCCCCCGATTGACGAGAAAGGCCGCCCCGGCGCTTCCGGGAAAATGAATCAGCAATTCTTTGAGCGTGACATTCAGCAGTTCAAGTAATTGGAAATGCCCGCGGGCCTCCTGCTGGAGATTCTCCTGAATAGTGAGTTTGCCTTCGAGCGTTTTCAGTTCGTCCTGTCGGGCAAGCTGAGATTCGGCGTAGCGGTGCAGTCCAAGCGCCACCAGGGCGAGTCCGGCCAGGAAAACACAGAATTCAAGCAGGTCAAGCGTTCGATAGGCGTTGATGACAAACCACCGGTCGTAGCCCGGCGTGGTGGCGATAGCATGCCAGATCGCAGCCAGCGTCAGCAGCGCCGTACCACTGAGAAACGGATACCGCCCGGCGGTGGCGCTGTCCTCGAAAAATCGCAACCGGCTGGCCACGAAACCGGCCGCCAGCACGAGCAGAATTGGTACCGCGATAGCGGCCCAGTGGGCGGTCATCAGTGACTCCCCGCAATTTCGCCGTGCAGTGTGAAAGCATCGGCCGATGTTATCCGGATCGGCACGACCTGCCCCGCCCCGGTAGTTCCGTTCCCTTTGAACAGAACCATCTTGTTTCCTTCGGTTCGGGCGCGCAGCAGCTCGCGGCTCCGCCGGGAGGTTCCTTCCACCATGCCGTATCTGATTTCACCGAGCTCCCGCTGATTCCTCTCGACGCTGATTCTCTGCTGCAGCGCAATCAGGCCGTTCAAGCGGCGGATCTTCTCCGCTTCCGGAATATCGTCGGCCTCTTTCGCCGCAGTCGTGCCGGGACGAATCGAGTAACGAAACATGAAGGCCGCATCGAACTGTATGGCGCGCACCGCGGCCAGGGTCGCCTCGTATTCCTCCTCGGTTTCGCTCGGAAATCCGACAATCAAATCGGTAGTCAGTGACACATACGGTACGGTGGCGCGGATATATTCGACAATGCTCATATAATGCTCTATCGAATACTGCCGTCCCATCTTCTTCAATATCCGGTTCGAGCCCGACTGCATCGGCAGGTGGATATGCGGCATCACTCGCGGCTCGTCAGCCATCAGGTCGACCAGCGAGCGGGAAAGGTCCTTGGGGTGAGAGGTCATGAACCGGACTCGCGGAACCG
>PQAP01000205.1 GCA_003105265.1 candidate division GN15 bacterium
CTGATCCTTATCCGCCGCTTTCACCAGTCGGGTCATCTCGGCCGACTCCTTTTCGACTCCGGCTATGACGCCGTCTTTGATCAGGACATACGCCTCGGCCGTGAAACCGAGCGAGGGGTCAATCACCCGCGCCCCCTTGATTATCAGATCAAACTTCTTTGCCGCCATGTTATTCACCCTCCTCTCCTTCCTTCTTGCGTCCGCTCAAGAGATACAGCACCGCCATCCTGACCGCCTGTCCATTGGTGACCTGATCGAGAATCACCGATTTGTCGCTGTCGGCAACTTCGCTGGTGATTTCCACTCCGCGGTTCATCGGCCCCGGGTGCATAATGGTGTAATTCTTGTTGAGTCGTTTCAACCGCTCTTTGGATATGCCGAACAGGTTCGTGTACTCACGCTGCGACGGGAACAACCCCGCCTGCTGGCGTTCCAGCTGAATCCGCATGATGTTCACGACATCCGCGCCCTCGAGGGCCTCATCGATATTGGTGTACAGATCGCAGCCGAATTTCTCGGCATCGTAAGGAATCAGTGTCGAGGGTCCACAGAGCGCCACCGATGCCCCCATCGTCTTCAGTCCCCAGATATTCGAGCGCGTGACGCGCGAGTGTTTCACATCGCCCACCAACACCACGCGCAGCCCTTTGAGCTTGCCGTACTTGCGGCGAATCGTGAACATGTCCAGAAGCCCCTGCGTGGGGTGCTCGTGGGTGCCGTCGCCGGCGTTGATGATATTCGCATCCATGCAGTTGGTGAGATAATAGGGTACGCCCGACGACGAGTGCCGCACCACTACCATATCAATTTTCATCGCCTCGATATTCTGCACGGTATCCCGAAGCGACTCCCCTTTCTTCACCGATGACGTCGACGGCGTAAACGCTACCGTGTCCGCCGACAGCCGTTTCTCCGCAAGCTCGAACGATATGCGCGTGCGGGTCGATGGCTCGTAGAACAGGTTCAGCACGGTGATGCCGCGAAGGGTCGGCAGTTTCTTGATTGTCCGGTCGAGAACTTCGCGAAACGATTCCGCCGTATCCAGAATCAACTGAATATCCTGCTGCGGAACGCCCTCGAGCCCAAGCAGGTGTCGCGATGCCAGCTGGCTCATTTGGTGCCTCCCTTCTTCTTCGTCCGAACCGAGAGCTTGAGCGGCCTGGTCGCCTTCTTTTCGTTCTTGATCACGTAAACCCGGTCGACCCCTTCCTTCTCCTTGACCTCGAGCACCACCTGATCGCTCTTGGCGGTGGGGATATTCGCGCCGACGTAGTCGGCTTTGATCGGAAGTTCCCGGTGGCCGCGGTCGATCAGTACCGCGAGCTGAATCGTTTTCGGACGGCCGAAATCGATTATCTGGTCGAGNGCCGCCCGGATTGTCCGGCCGGTGAACAGCACATCATCCACCAGCACCACATTCCGGTTGCTTACTTCGAACAGAATGTCTGTTCGCTGGACTACCGGCTGNTCGAGTTTNGAGTGNACNTCGTCGCGGTACAANCTGATATCCATNAGCCCGACCGGCACNTTCACGCCNTCGAGTTTCTCGATAATCGCCGCGATCCGNTTGGCCAGATGCGCNCCGCGCGTCAGGATNCCGACAATCGCNACCGTCTCCGCGCCGGAGTTNTGCTCCAGAATTTCNTGCGCGATACGGGTCAGCGCCCGNTTGATCTTGGCTTCATCGAGGATAACGTCATTATTGGGTGACAAGGGAAATCCTCCGTGTATTATGAGAAATAGCTATTTGGCTGAATTGATTCGAAATGTCGTGCTGATTCATGGCGCGGGTCGACCGCACCGCAATGGTACAGAGCATTGAGATAACCTTTTGCGGCCTCGCTGGACCGCCTTAAAAAGCCGGAGGGAGTATACGCCTTGGTGGGCGTTTGTCAAGTGCGGAGTCAGGAAAAGATATCGCCGGTTCGAGCGCAGACGAGAACCGTCTTGACTCGGCGGCAAATCACTACGATACAACACCGCGATACAATTGCGATGACAAGAAATCATCTATCGCCACTTGCTCCGCCTTCCCATCCCCTCTCAAGTACACCACCCGCTCACACAGCCCCTTAACCAAATCCCCGTCATGGCTGATGATGATCTGCCCGACCTTCTGCTCATGCAGCGCTTTGGACAATCGCACAAACCGCCCGACCCCTTCCGGATCGAGCCCGCAGGTCGGCTCATCGAATACGACAAATACCGGGTTCATTGACAAAATCGCCGCAAACGCCAGTCGCCGCTTCTCTCCCATCGACAAGCTGAACGGATCGCGCGAGCCAAACCTTGACGGCTCCAGCCCGACCAGACTGAGGTACTCCCCAACTTCGATCTCCAGAAGCGCCTCGCCGATATTCTTCGGCCCGAATGCCACCTCCTCAGCGCACGTCTTCAGAAAGAACTGCCGCTCCGGTTGCTGAAACGCCCCGATAACTGTGCCGGGCCTACACTGAACTTGCAGCCCGGTCGCCTCGTCATTGCGAGGAGGACCGTCCTTGACGGGCCGACGAAGCAATCTCAGTTTGCTAACGAACGACCAGAACTGAGATCGCTTCGTCGCGGAAGCCGCTCCTCGCGATGACGTACTGCCATCTTGCGGCGTCTGGTTCGGACTTGTGAGAGTGTCTGAGGTTGAAGGTTCAGCTAGGAACTCAATCCGACCCTGTGTCGGCTTCACGAGTCCGCACAACAGCGCGCCGAGCGTGCTCTTCCCCGATCCCGACGGCCCCACCAGCCCGATTGTCTCCCCGCGCCGCCATTCAAGCGACAGCACATTGATTATCGAAGCGCCTGTTGCGTACCCGAATGAGATGTCGCGCGTCCGAACCATCGAGACCGCTTGATCAATTTCCCCTCGAACCGGCTCAATCTTCACCGTCCGGTCATCACCATATCGCAATCCCACCTGCTCGCACGATTTCTC
>PQAP01000206.1 GCA_003105265.1 candidate division GN15 bacterium
GCCCGCATGACGGTGTTCGATATCGACGGCGGCCTGCGGTTTTATCCGCAGTTTCTCACCAAGCTGGCCAATGCGCTGCCGTTTGTGACCACCGACGCCCCGTCCTCGCTCAATCTCACGGGCGAAATTGCCCAGTCTCACCCGAACCCGAACGTCGATGGCGCGGCGTATATCGACGATTTTGAATCGGCTTTCGAAGAACTCAACCTGGGAACAATGCGCACGTCGTGGCAGCTCGCCTCCCTCCCGGACAAAGTCCCCACCGGCGCTCAGCGCGGCAAAACTCTCTGGCACAGCGCCCCGGCTATTTCCATCAACGATGTGTACAACCGTGATATCGGCACGGGACAGACCGGAGCGCTCAACCCGTTCCGCATTGTTTTCCGACCCCGCACCATCAAGCTGGACTCGATACCGCAGGCCGATTCCACGTGGCGGGTGGACAGCGTCAGAGTACCTTCGTGGGGCGGTCTGACCTCACTGCTCAGCGGTGTCGATGCCTATCGGGCCAAGCTGTTTGAAATTCGCGCCAAGGGCAAGCGCGGTGTCCTGCATTTCGACTTCGGCAAGATCAGCGAAGATATCAACGGCGACGGTATTCTCAATCAGGAAGCCGAGGATTACAAGACGATGTCCAAGGAGCTGGATGTCGGCCTCGACGGCAAGTCCGACGCCCAGGAAGGCGCAACGCCGCAGAATCCGGATCCGGCGGGTGACAACTGGTACTCGGGGACCTCGGGCAAGTGTCCGTTGCCGGGCAACGTCTGCGACAAGGAACCGTACAAGACGCGTTTCAGCGACCCGCAGGATTCGCTCTTCTACGAATTCCTTAACGGCACCGAAGGAAACTTCGATGACGCCTCGCATCTCGGCATGCCTGACCGCGAGTCGTTCTCGCAGTACAACCCGTTCAATACCACCAACTCCTACTTTTCCTACAAGATTGATCTCGCCGACCTGTCGTCGGATTCCTCCCGCTACGTGGCCGGGTCCGATCTCAACGGCTGGCGCACGTACCGCATACCGATCATGGATCCTGCCTTCCTCGACACCACCGTCGGCGGTGGCACGCTGCCTACCGCTTGGTCGGATGTCACGCACGTTCGCGTCTGGTGGGAGTCCGACAGCACCCAGACTGAGCCCGATACGGTGGAGATAGCCGCCTGGTATATTGTCCAGTCCAACTGGCAGGATTCGCTTGAAATTCACCGGCAGAGTGCCGTCAACACCCGCTTTGTCGTGGCTTCTGTGAGTGAAGAAGATGGTACTTTTCAAGCGCCTCCCGACGTCAAAGCGTACACCGACAAGACCACCGGCGCTACCGAGGCCAGGCGCGGGCTGTCGCTCCATTACGAAGGCATCGCCGGCGGCAAGGACACCGGCGACGTGTGCATCGCCTACAAGCGCTTGCCGAGCATTGACCGCTACTCCGGTTACCGCCGATTACAGATGTACGTCTACGGTGACACGAGCGCCGCGGATGCCGGGCAAATGCAAGTCTTTCTCCGGCTTGGTCGCGATGAAAGTAATTTCTATGAGTATCACGCCGACCTTTACCCGCGATGGGACTCCCGCAATTTCATCGACATGGATTTTAACGTCGCCACGGCGCTGAAGAATGCCGCGCAAAAGGCGCTGCCGCCCAATGCCTCCGGCGTCAAGATCGATACCACCGACGGCAACTACCGCGTGGTCGGCGATCCGAATATTAATGAGGTCCGCTTCTTCGCCGTCGGCCTCATCAACAAGAACACCGACAAAGAGCGATCGGGTACCGTCTGGCTCGATGAGCTGCGCGTCTCCGACGTGCGGCGCGATGTCGGTACCGCCGCCCGCTTTGACATCAACGGCAAGGTCGCCGACCTGCTCGATTACAGCTTCGGCTGGCGCGCGCAGAATCCGTATTTCCGCGGCATCTCGGCCACCACGCGCGGCGGCTCCCAGGACAACCTCGGCAGCGGCAGCACCGACCGCGGTTATAATTACAACCTGTCGCTCAGTTTTCAGAAATTCCTGCCGCGGTCATGGAATGCATCGGTCCCGATCGGCTTCTCCTACAACAAGTCGACGCAGGTCCCGGTACTCCGCACTGCGTCCGATATCGTCCTTCCCCAGGAAGTGAGGAATCAGGAGAAGTCGGAATCGGTCACCAAGAGTTTCCGTGCCGCCGAGAGCTTTGATAAGAAGGGATCAAACCCGCTCTTCACCGTGCTGCTGAACCGTCAGAAGCTGAACTTCTCCTACGTTCGCACGCAGAACATGTCCGTCAACCGTCCCTACGGCTTTGGCGAGAGTTTCTCGGTGGGCGGCCAGTTCAGCATGACCGTGTCCAAAGTGCCGACTCTACCCCTGTTCTCATGGGCCAAATCCATTCCCATTCTCAACAAGACCAAGGGGACGCGGCTGTCGCTGTACCCGACCCGCTGGGAATGGTCCTTCGGCTTTGATCGTTCCGTCAATGTCTCCGACGATATCAGCCGCAAGCGGACGTCGTCGTTCAGCCGCGGTCTCGATGGCCGCATGAACATGGAGTATAAGGTTTTTGAAAACCTCAATCTCCGCTTCGACCTCACCACCAAACGCGACCTGAGTGACCCGACCCAGGTCAACTGGTCATTGAGGAACTTCAAGCCCGGCCTCGAGACCAATTTCAGCCAGAACTTCTCCGGCACGTATGCGCCGCGCTTTTTCGGCTGGCTCGGCACCGGATTTTCGTACACCGCCAACTACAACGACAACTACGAACGCTCCACTAAGACCCGCGGCTCCACGCTCTCCCGCTCGTGGGGTGTGGCCGGTGATCTCAAGCACCTCGTTCTGCTCGGCAGGAAGGATCAGGGCGGCCGGGGTGGCCAGCAAAACGACGCGCAGCGAAAGCAACCGACTACCGGACTGGTAGCCAAAGCTCAACCTCAGGAGCAGAAGAAGTCCGGCCCCAAACGATCTATCTGGGGTATGCCGTTCGCGCTGGCCCGATTCCTGACCGGCTGGTTCGATCCGATCACCTATCGCTACAACGAGACCTACAACAACTCGCTCCCCGGCATGGCCATCCGTCCGGGGCTGAAATACCGGTTCGGCCTGCAGGACAAGGCCGGTGTGACGCTTATCGGCGACAGCCGAACGCCGGTCGCGACCGAAGGGAGTGGACTCGAACTCGGTTCACGCTTCCGGCTTCTTGGCGGCATCATAACCGACGTCAAGTACCGCAACGGCATGTCGCGCGATCTGGCGCGCCAGGGAAGCGCCGCCAAACGGGTTTCCACTGTCTGGCCGGACCTCGAAATCACTATATCCAAGTTCTCCGTCCTGCCGCTCATCAAGAAACCGGTGAACAAATTCATCGACGTCTTCCGCCCGCGAACCGGCTTCACACGGGAGTCCAAGAAGACCATCGATATCGCCAAGGGCTGGGTGACCGACAAATCCACCTCCAGTGACTATAACCCGCTTCTGGCGGTCGAATTCCGGCTCTTCCGTGCGCTCTCGATGTCGGCCTCCTACACGCTGCAATCCTCCCGGTTGCAGCAGTTCAACCCGGCGTCAGGCGTACTTTCCACCGAGCAGCATGCCACCCAGCGCGGCATCACCATCACCTCCCGGTACTCCTTCCGCTCCCCGACCGGTATCAAGATCCCGATCTTCGGGAAGCTGAAAATCACTTCGCTCATGAATATCGAAGTCAGCGTCAGGAAGAACTCCACCACCAATCGAAGCTGGAGCCCGAGTCAGGGTTGGTACGAAGAAAACAAGTCCGACTTCATGGTGAGCCCCAATATCACCTATGAGTTCAGCCAGGCGATCAAGGGTGGTCTCAGCGGCATCTGGCAGGATATCAGCGATACCAAGACCAAGAGTCACGTGCGCATGCTTCAGATATTCGTGGAAGTCCGCTTCTAACACTTTTTCATTTGACAGTCGGGCCGAATCCCGGATAATTCCCGTGTGCGTTGGACTGCCGTTAGCATTACCGTCATCGGATTGTTGGCCCTCACTTGCGGCCGGAGAGTGGCTCCGCCGGCATTTGACGGCGCGCGTGCCTATGATTACCTGAAACAGCAGACCGCTTTCGGACCGCGCATGCCGGGAAGCGAGGCCTCGGCCGAGTGCCTCCAGTACCTGTTGAAGCATTTCCGCGGTCTCGCCCAGCAGGTGGACACCCAGTCGTTCGCGTACACAGATCCCTACTCGGGACAAGCAATTCCCATGGTCAACGTGATCGCCCGTTTTCGCGGGTTGGAAACCGGCACCGAGCCGATTCTTCTGGTTGCCCACTGGGACAGCCGGCCTCGCACCGATTACCCGTCTGACCAGGCCAAATCGAACGAGCCGATAGCAGGCGCGAACGACGGCGCCTCCGGCGTGGCGGTGCTTATGGAACTGGCTGACCTGTTCGCTGCGAAACCGCCGGCCTGCGATGTGGTCATTCTGCTGGTCGACGGCGAAGATTGGGGGAAGGAAGGTGACTACAACAACTATCTGATCGGCTCGCGGTATTTCGCCTCGCGGGGCATTCGCGGGCACTACCGTTTCGGCATCGTGATCGACATGGTTGGCGACAAAGACCAGCAGATCTACCGGGAGGGGTTTTCGAATGAATATTATCTGCCGCTGAACAACATGATCTGGAACGCGGCGCGCGATTTGGGGATTTCGACCTTTCATGATTCGGTCAAGTATACGATCACCGATGACCATCTGCCGATCAGCGCCGCGGGCGTGCCGACTGTCGACATCATCGATTTCGATTATCCATACTGGCACACCGATCAGGACACGGCGGACAAATGCTCGGCCGAATCGCTGTCGAATGTCGGTCGCGTTCTGGCCGAAATTGCTTATAATAGAACGCTATGGCCCAGAAAGTAATCACGCAACCGAGAGATTTTCCGTCGGTCGAGGAACTGCTCGGCACTCCTGAGATCGCCGCAGCCGTCGCCCGGCTGCCGCGCCCGGTCGCCGTCGAAATCGTGCGGGCCACCATTGCCGACTGCAAGGCCCGGTTGCAGAAGACCGGCAAGCCGATCCCGTGGCCGGAGTTCTTAAGCGCAGTCACCAATGCTCTCTCACGGCAAGGAAGGCGCGAGGTTACAAGAGTTATTAACGCCACCGGCATTGTCATACACACTAATCTTGGCCGCGCGCCTCTTGCGCCGGACGTCCTCGACCGGGTCGCCGGCTCGGTATCGCGGTACAGCAATCTCGAATTTGATCTGGAAACCGGTGAGCGTGGTTCGCGGGGCGCCGCCTGCGAAGAGTATCTTGCTCTCTTGTCCGAAGCTGAATCGGGAATGATCGTCAACAATTGTGCGGCGGCGTTGTTTCTGATCCTCAACACCCTTGCCGCGCGCAAAACGGTGATAATCTCGCGCGGTGAACTGGTGCAAATCGGCGGCGGTTTCCGCATTCCGGATATCTTGAAGCGGGCAGGGGCAAAATTGCGCGAGGTCGGCACCACCAATATCACGACACCCGGTGATTACGAAAACGCGATCGACTCCTCGGTCGGCCTCATTCTCAAGGTCCACAAAAGCAATTTCGTGCAGGCCGGTTTCACGCAGGAGGTCTCCCTCAAAGAATTGGTCGCACTCGGTCGCAAACACGGGATTCCCGTCGTAAATGATCTCGGCAGCGGCGTGTTTCTGGACACTCAGCCGACTCTCGGATACCGCGAGCCGACCGTCCAGCAATCCGTCCGCGACGGCGCTGATCTGACCTGCTTCTCCGGCGACAAACTGCTTGGCGGCACACAGGCCGGGCTGATTGTCGGCCGGAGTGAGTTGATCGGCAAACTGAAAAAGAACCCAGTCTATCGGGCTCTACGCGTTGACAAGATCGTCTTCACCGCTCTCGAACGATTGCTTGCCGTCTATCTGGATGGCCGTGCCATCCATGAGATTCCCGCTTGGAAAATGCTGACGGTGCCCGAGTCGGAACTGTACAAACGGGGCAAGCAGCTATTGGCTGACCTCGGCACGCCTCCTGGCGTGAGTGTCGAAGCGACCAGAGCGCTGGTGGGAGGCGGGGCGATGCCCGAATCGGAAATCCCTTCGGTGGCGCTCATCTTTTCGTCGGCCTTCAAAGCTGAGCGATTGAGCAGGCAGTTCCGCGACTACGATCCGCCTATTATCGGCCGAGTCGAAGGGGACCGTTTCTTGCTCGACCTCAAAGCCGTGTTCATAGATGAGCTGCCGATCATTCTCGATGCTGCCCGCACTGTGCTCACCGCTCAATCGACGCCGTCATCATGATTGTCGTTGGTACCGCCGGACATATTGATCACGGCAAATCATCCATCGTTAAGCGCCTGACCGGCACCGACCCGGACCGCCTCCCCGAGGAAAAGGCGCGCGGGATGACCATTGATCTCGGCTTCGCGTTTCTCAAAACGCAAGGTGGTGAAGACATTGCATTCGTCGATGTCCCCGGGCACGAGCGATTCGTCAAGAACATGATCGCCGGCGCGGGCGGAGTCGATGTCGTTATGCTGGTCGTGGCCGCCGATGACGGCTGGATGCCGCAGAGCCAGGAGCATTTCGAAATCATCAAGCTGCTCGGTATCAATAGTGGCTTTGTCGTCATCAACAAAATTGACCTCGCCGAATCCGACTGGCTCGAAGTGCTCAAGCAGGACATCACGGAGCGAATCAAAGGTTCCTGTCTCGACGGCTCGCCGATCTTCGAGTGTTCCGCGCAGACCGGCGCCGGATTCGATTTGCTTGCCGCGCATCTGAATCAGCTTCCCCACACGGTGCAAACCCGCAAGGATTACGGTAAAGCCCGGCTGTATATCGATCGCTCGTTCGTTCGCCCCGGCATCGGCGGCGTAGTCACCGGCAGCTTGCGCGGCGGCAAGCTCTCGGTGGGGCAGACGGTCACCGTCTGGCCGTCACTTAAGCACGCCCGGATTCGGTCTCTGCAGACCCACAACGAGGACCTGGCTTCGGTGTCACCCGGCCACCGCACGGCTGTTTCGCTCACCGGAATCGATAAGGAAGACCTGCAGCGGGGTGGCGTCATTTCCGATAGCCAAGTCCTCCCGCACCTCAGGGAGAATCAGGTCTTCGCGCTTTCGGTTGAACTGGTAAAGGAAGCCCCCGTTGCGATCGAGGACCGCCGCCGTGTCCTGGTTATGCTCGGCACTACCGAAGTTGAAGGGGAGATTCGGCTCTTTGACCGGGCCGAAATCAAACCGTCGTCACAAGGCATCGCCTTCTTCAAACCCGAGGAGCCGCTCTATGGTTTGGTCGGCGATCGCTTCATCGTGCGGCTCCCGACTCCGGCCGTCACGCTTGGCGGGGGAGTGGTGCTTGACCAGCTGCCCAAGTTCCCGCGTCGGCGCGATCTGGATGACCTCTCCTACCTCCGCACTCGCACGAGCGGGCGTCTGGGCGAACTCGTAAAATCGGAACTGCTGAAATCGCCGCTGGTCAGGGAGACGGACTGTTTAGTATTAGCCTACTATTCAAGCACCGAGATCGGCAACGAAATAGCGTTGCTCGTCACCTCCGGAGGCGCCCGGAGGTTTAAGGGCTGGGTGTTCGATGTCGAGCGGATGAAACTTCGTGCCGAGTCGTTCAAACACGACTTTGAAGCGCACGTGAGCGATAAGTCTCACGTCAAGGGGCTTCTCCTCGAGCAGATTCGTCCGCTGCTTCATCATGATCTCACTATCGCCGATGTTCTCCTGGAATACTTCGTTTCGGAAGGGGTACTGCAAAAAGTAGGCGACAAGTATGATCTCGCCGGCCGCGGCATGACGCTCAAAGGAGTCGTGAAGGAAGCGCATGACCGGATACTGTCAGAACTCAAGGCGCAGCCGTTCACCCCGCCCACTTTGCCGACCCTCGCCGCCGGGGGAAAGATATATCAGGAGGCGATCCGGTTCATGATCGAGTCAGGGGAGGTCTACAAATGCGGTTCCGATTTTCTCTTCCTAACCGAGTCATGGAATGAAATTGCCGCATTTATCCGCTCCCGACTCGCCTCCGATTCCCGCCTCGCGGTTTCTGACCTTAAAGACCGCTTCGGCATCACGCGTAAATTTGCCATTCCAATTCTGGAAGAAACCGACCGCATCGGGCTGACCCGCCGCGAAGGAGATTTCAGAGTCAGGGGAGACCGCTTTGAAAAATAGAATGCTGTTCTACAATACCCGCGTGTACACCCAGGCCGGCGATGTCGTGACCGATTCAATCGCCATTTCCGGCAATCACATAGTTGCGCTCGGCAACGGGCTTGAACATGACCCGGATTTCAGAAGCTATGCCCGCGTCAATTTGAAAGGGAAGGTGATCGTTCCGGGGCTGGTTGACGCCCACACTCACTTCTACTACTGGGCGCTGTCGCTCGGTCGGGTACAGCTGGACGGCCTCACGTCGCTCGACGCCTGCCTCAAGCGGATTGCCGCGTTTGCCGCGCAACAGCCCAAAGGAAGCTGGATTGTCGGCGATGGTTACGCCCCCGACCGCTTCACGAATCGGACCGAGCCGGACCGCTATCAACTCGACAATGTCACCGGCGGGCGCCCGGCCTTCATCTTCTCCAAAGATCAGCACTCGGCATGGGTCAACAGCAGGGCGCTGGAAGCGGCCGGAATCGGCAAAAGCACGCCCGATCCTGAAGGCGGCCGGATTGAGCGTCTCGCTGACGGCACCCCCACCGGCATTCTGCGCGAGTCATCCGGCTACGGTATGATCTGGAAGAAAATCCCGCCGGTCGATCGCAGAGATGCGGACAAACGATTCGAGCAGGCGCTCGATCTCGCCTACCGCAAAGGAGTAACCGGAGTGCACTCCATGGATGGTCCGCAGGCCTTTGAATACCTCCTCGATCGCGCTTCGCGCGCCAATTTCGGACTGAGAATCAACTACTATGCCTCCGGCGACCTCCTGCCGCAGCTGCAGAAAGAAAGGATCTACTTCGGCACCGGCACCGAATTCTTCCGCATCGCCGGGGTGAAGTTATTCGCCGATGGCTCGCTCGGCAGCCAGACGGCGCTCTGTTATCGCAAATACGTCGGCAGCCGCAACAACTATGGCATCGAAACGATGACGGTACCCGAGATGAAGCAGACGATCAAATCCGCTGCCCGTCTCGGCTTACCGTGCGCTATTCATGCTATCGGCGACAAGGCGGTCGGCAACGTGCTTGATGCCTTCGAATCCGCTCCCAAGCTGCATTTCGGCGCCCGTCATCGGATCGAACACATGCAGCTCATCCGCCGCTCCGATATCACCCGCCTCAAACGTCTCGGCATTGTCGGTTCCATGCAACCTTCGCATTGTCCGTCCGACATCCCGCTCATTCGCAAGTACTGGGGGAAACGCGGTGCCGATGCGTTCATCTTCCGTACCCTCATCGACCGTGGCATCGATCTCGCCTTCGGTTCCGATGCCCCTATCGAGCCGCTTGACCCGATCGCCGGCATCGCCGCCGCCGTCAGGCGCGCCCGACCCGGCAGTCGCGATGCTCTGTATCCCGAACAGCGCATTACCGTCGAAGAAGCGCTCTTCCGCTTCACTGTCGGACCGGCCATTGCCTGCGGGCAGGAACACTGTCGCGGTTACCTTCTTCCCGGCTACCCGGCTGATCTGGTCATACTGGATCAGGATATCACCCGCACCCCGCCAACCCGGCTTTACGATGTCGGTGTACTCGGCACGATGCTCGACGGGAACTTTGTGTTTGCCGACAAGTCACTCAAAATGTGACAATTACGAGGGTCCGCGTATCTCCGATTTACGTTGACAGCGGCTACAACTCGCTCACATATTTGTTTGCAGGGTAGAAGGAATCCTTTATGCGACAGAAACTGATTCTGGCATTATTCGGCCTGTCGCTGACGGGCCTCATTGTTTCATCGACACTCCGTATCGTTGCCTCGGCGCAGCCCAAAGGGGAGCTGATCGACTCCGCCGCCAATCTTGTCAAGCGGATGTCCGACCAGGCGCCGCGAGCTGTCACCGCCGAGCCGGGCAACAAACTAATTTTGCGCATGTATATCGATGGCGCCATCGGCGCGGTCACCGATGACCGCATTGCCGATGCCATCAAGCAGGCCACTGAGGAAGGCGCGGAACTGATCGTCATCTATCTCGACACGCCCGGCGGCTTCACGAAACCCACGTGGTCGATTACCAAACGAATTTTGAACAGTCCCGTGCCGATCTGCATCTACATCGCGCCATCCGGCGCGCGGGCCGGGTCAGCCGGTGTCTACATGACCTATGCTGCCCACTTTGCCGCCATGGCCTATTCCACCAACATCGGTGCGGCACACCCGGTTGGAGCCGAGGGGCAGAAGATCGACTCCGTGATGAATGAGAAGATCACCAATGATGCTGTCGCCCAAATCAAGGCGTTTGCCGACCGTCGCCACCGCAACGCCAAGTGGGCCGAGGAAGCGGTGCGGCAGTCGGTTTCCATCACCGATCGCGAGGCGCTCGACTCCAACGTCATCGATATCCGCGCCGAGGATTACGATGATCTCCTCAGGCAGCTCAACGGCCGCAAGACCGAGGTCCCGGCCGGCGAAGTGACCATCAACACGGTCGGCGCGCGCACGAAAGACATCAAGCACACTTTCGCGCAGAAGATGCTGGAAATCATTACCTCGCCCGATGTCGCCTTCATCCTGTTTTCGATCGGCGGCCTTGGTATCGTGCTGGAATTGTACAATCCCGGCGCCATTCTTCCCGGCGTCGTTGGTGCGATCTGCCTGATTCTCGCTTTTTATTCGTTCCAGACGCTTCCGATCAATTACGCGGGGGTGCTGCTCATTATACTGGCAATAGTCTTGTTTATCGCGGAGATAAAAGTGGTTAGTCACGGGCTGCTGACAATCGGGGGAGTCGTTTCGCTTTTTCTCGGCGGCATGATGCTCATCAAAACGTCAAACCCCGCCCTGCAGGTGTCCATATCTATTCTCGTCACCATTTCCATTCTGGTCGGCGTCACGGTCGCAATTGTCATCTGGCTGGTGACCAGGGCCGCGCGCCATGCCCCGTGGAGCGGGGACAAGGCCCTGATCGGCAAGAAGGGCGTGGTCCATCAGGACGGGTTCGTGTATGTCGATGGCGCCCTGTGGAAGATGATATCCGATGAACCGCTCGAGATCGGCGCCCATGTCGAAATTACCGGCGTCGACCATCTGACTCTGAAAGTTAAGAAACTCTAAACCCTGATACGGAGGGATATTCACATGCTGCCGACCACCTTCTTCCCGATCGCCATTGGCGTATTCTTTGTGCTGATCATTCTGTGGAACTCGATTAAGATTCTTAACGAATACGAGCGGGGCGTCATTTTCCGGCTCGGCCGCCTGATTGGCGCCAAAGGCCCGGGTATCATCTTCCTGATTCCGATCGTTGACCGGTTGCGCCGGGTCGACCTGCGTATTCTTACGTACGACATCCCGCCGCAGGACATTATCACCAAGGACAACGTCTCGGTCAAAGTCAACGCCGTGCTCTATTTTAATGTCGTCAATCCGAACGACGCCATCAATAAGGTCGCCAACTTCTTCGAGGCGACATCGCAGATTGCTCAGACCACTCTCCGGTCGGTGCTGGGTCAGGTGGAAATGGATGACCTGCTGGCCAACCGGGAGAAAATCAACATTGAACTGCAGAAGATTATTGATAACCAGACCGAACCGTGGGGCGTCAAGGTCTCGGTAGTGGAAGTCAAGAACGTCGACCTGCCGCCCGAGATGACGCGCGCGATGGCCAAACAGGCCGAGGCCGAACGCGAACGCCGCTCGAAAGTCATTCATGCCGAGGGTGAATATCAGGCCTCGCAGAAGCTGGCCGATGCCGCCAACGTCATCGCGACCGCCCCGAACGCGATGCAGTTGCGATTCCTGCAGACGCTGGTTGAAGTGAGCGCGGAGAAGAACAGCACGCTGATTTTCCCGGTCCCGATTGACCTGCTCGCCTCCTTCCAGAAGTGGCTGGACAAAAAGGCGAAGGAATAGTGGATGTGTAGGTCGAAACCCCTGTGGTTTCGACATGAGGGTCTGTTTGAATTCGTCATTGCGAGCCCGCCTTTGGCGGGCCTCGCAATCCGTCGACTCCCGTGCGCGGCACACGTCCCCGTGTGCCAGCGAATCCCTGGGGGCAGACGAGGACGTCTGCCGCCCACATATCCATCGTTGTTGCGAATTACCTGATAGACTCGTACGTTGAAGTGAAATGATCTCTCCCTTGAAAACGGATCGCCTCATTCTAATCCCCGCCGAAATCCGCCACCTCGAAGCGGAAGTGGAGAAGAGCCAGGACCTGTCGGACCTGCTGCGAGTTGCAGTCCCCGACAATTGGCCGCCCGAGATACTTCGCGATGCCCTTCCATATTTCCTGAAACAGTTGCGCGAACGGCCCTCGAGCATCGGCTGGAACTGCTGGTACTGGATTAGGCAGGCGACCGGTTCAGAACCGGCCGTGCTGATCGGCGATGGTGGATTCGTCGCGCCGCCCGACGCTGAAGGGGAAGTAGAAATGGGACATTCCGTTCTGCCACAATATCAGGGACAGGGCTTCGCCACCGAAGCCGCAAC